>CAZDFF010000019.1:0-23199 GCA_964504425.1 uncultured Hyphomicrobiales bacterium | reverse complement strand
TGACGATGCTGACGCCGACGACCCACAGGCCGATGACCAGGAAGATCGGCACGCCGAGGACGAACAGGACGCTGACGCCGATCGAGATGATGGTGATCCAGAAGCCTTGCATCGCCGCCTACTCCCCCAGGATGCTGACTTGGAGTTTAAACGGATCGCCGCGCCGGTAGGTTTGGATATCCGTCCAAAGATTTTGCAGCGCGCGATAGACCAAAAGCACCCACGCCAGCGGGGTCGCCAAGTAAAACCACCACTGCATCACGTTGTCGGTGCCCTGCACGATGGCGTAGTTGTCGTGCGAAAGCTGGACCTGGAGCGTCGTGTAATAGACGACGATGATGGCGAAGACGACCCACAGGAAGGCGTCCAGGCAGAGGCAGGCGAACTGCGCCTTGTAGGGCAGCCGGACGCGAACCTCGTCGAACGAAAGGTGCGTTCGGATCTTCGTGTTGTAGGCCGCGCCCATCCAGGTGACCCACAGGAACAGGTAGATCGGGATCGTCGTGCTCCAGGCCGCCTGCTGGCTGAACACGAAACGCCGGATGACCTCGACGAAAATGATCCCCGCCATCGTGACGTAGCAAATCAGAATGACGATTTTTTCGATGTTCTGGTCGATCCATCGCAAGGCCGGTGCAACGTTCATCGCGAAATACTCCCCCGTTCGAAAAGCATCCGTTTTCCCGGTTGTCGTTTCGGCGCGGCCGCCCATTCGCCCGACGCGTGGACGTGCCTTGTTCGATTCGCTGAAACGCCGCTTGACGCCGAAAGCGGACCGGGGCGCGGGCTTTCGCCCGCGCCCCCGCCACTAAGCGATCAGGCTTTCCACCAACGCCGCGGCTCGACGTTCTCCGGCAGCGTGTCTCTCGGAATCGCGCGCGCGATCTTGGAGATTTCCGCGTAGGTATCGATGCCGCCGGACCAGCCGTTCAGGCGGGTGCGCCATTCTTCCCACGCCTTCGGATGATGCTGCGGCGAGCACATCTCCTCGGCTTCCTTCTTCGCCGCGTCGCTCAGCATGGAGACGCGGGTGTTGTTCTTGGCGAAGATGGTGCCCGGCAGGACCGGATCGGAGAAGCCGCAGGTCTTGACCAGCGCGGCTTCGTGCGCCGCCTGGACATGAACCTGGGTCAGATAGGCCGATTCCATGATCGCGTCCTGCAACTGACCGCCCACCTTGTCGAAGGTCTTGGCGTTCATGCCGGTGTGTTCGGTGCCGCAGAAGAATTCCAGGTTCACCACCTGCGAAACGACTGGCGACATGTTGGCGTAGGCCACCGCCGACGCCCACGTTTCGGCGCCGTCGATCAGGCCCTGCTTCAGGCCGTCGAGGGTTTCTTCCCACGCCACGGGAACCGGGTTCAGCTTCATCAGGTTCATGGCGATACGGCCGAGCTGCGTGCCCGTGACGCGGTTCTTGGTGCCGGCCAGCTGCTTCACGCTGGTGACCAGCGGCTTATCCTTCCACTTCAGGCCCAGCATGATGCCGCGCAACTCGGCGTGGCTGAACAGGAACTGGACGCCGTGGCGCTTGCGCAGCGGGTCGCGGAGGATCTTCTGGCTGTCCGGATGATAGAGGAAGTAGTACTGCGACGCGCGGCTCGGGAACATGTAGGCGTAGTCGAGCACGTTCAGGTACGGGGCCGACCCGGCCGAATTCTGGGTCGATGCCGCGTAGAAATCGACGATCCCCTGCTGCGCCTTGCTGAGGCAGTTCAACTGGCCGCAGATTTGGTTGTTACCGATGAATTCGACGCGGATCGCGCCGTCGGAACGGTCTTCCAGGTCCTGCACGAACGTCAGGCAGCCCGCGCGCTCGATCAGCAGGTTGTTTTCGTTGAAGCCGGCGGCGCCGAACTTCAGCGTGTGCTTGGGCTGATTCTTGAAACGCTTGTTGTAGGTCGAATTAGCCGCTTCGGCGAGGCGTAGAAGCGAGATCATCCCCGTCATGGCGCCGGCCGCGAGCATCGTCGACGTGACGCCGTATGTTTTGAATAGCCGGAACAGGTCGCGGCGCGAAACGGAATGCGGTTTATCGTTAAGCATGAAGCCTCCCATGTGCTGCAAGCGACACCGGTGTCGCCTGCGTTTCTATGATGCGTCGGGCTTCTTTATTTTTGCTTTTGTACGTTAATGAGCCCTACAGTCTCATTATTGCAATTTAATTTTGTTCATGCAAGCATCTCGCTAAGGCATTAAGCCACGCATTTCGGGGGAAGCATTTTCGAGATGAGCGAGACCGAATACGATTACGTCATCGTCGGCGCCGGGTCCGCCGGCTGCGTTCTGGCCAACCGGTTGAGCGCCGATTCCAAGCGCCGGGTCCTTCTTCTCGAAGCCGGCAGCCGCGATTGGAATCCGTGGATTCACATCCCCGTCGGCTATTTCAAGACCATGCACAATCCGGGCACCGACTGGTGCTTCGTGACCGAACCCGACCCGGGGCTCAACGGCCGCGTGCTGCAATGGCCGCGCGGCAAGGTTCTGGGCGGATCGAGCTCGATCAACGGCCTGCTTTACATCCGCGGCCAGGCCGAGGACTACGACCATTGGCGCCAGCTCGGCAACGTCGGCTGGAGTCATTCCGACATCCTTCCCTACTTCAAGCGCGCCGAGAATCAGGAACGCGGCGCGAACGAGCACCACGGCAAGGGCGGTCCGCTGTCGGTGTCGAACATGCGCATACACCGCGAAATCTGCGACGCCTTCATCGACGCCGCCGCCAACGCCGGCATCCCGCGCAACGACGATTTCAACGGCCCCAATCAGGAAGGCGTCGGTTACTTCCAGCTGACCGCGCGCAACGGCTTTCGTTGCAGCACCGCCGTCGGCTACCTGCGCCCGGCGCGGAAACGGCCAAACCTGACCGTCGTCACCAAGGCCCAGGCCCGGCGCATCCTGTTCGAGGGCAAGCGCGCCGTCGGCGTCGCCTTCACGGTCGACGGCCAGGACCGCGAGGTTCGCGCCAAGGCCGAGGTGATCCTTTCCTCGGGCGCGATCGGCTCGCCGCAAATCCTCCAGCTATCGGGCGTCGGCCCCGGCGCACTGCTGCAGAAGTTCGGCATTCCCGTCGTCCACGACGCCCCCGGCGTCGGCCTGAACCTTCAGGACCACCTGCAAATCCGCGCCGTCTACAAGACGCGCCGGCCGATCACGGTGAACGACGAGGTCCGCAATCCGCTGCGCAAGATGATGATGGGCGTCGAATTCATGCTGTTCCGGACCGGCCCCATGACCATGGGCGCGAGCCAGGTCTGCATCTTCGCCAAGGCGACACCCGGCGCCGCGACGCCGGACGTGCAGTTTCACTTCCAGCCGCTGAGCGCCGACAAGCCGGGCGACGGGCTGCATAAGTACTCCGCCTTCACCTCGTCGGTCTGCCAGCTTCGCCCGGAAAGCACGGGCCGCATCGAACTGAAATCGCCGGACCCGTTCGCCCACCCGGCGATCCATCCGAACTACCTGTCGGCGGCGAAGGACCAGGAGGTCGCCGTGGCCGGCATGAAGCTGGCGCGCAAGATCGCCGCGACCGAGCCGCTGGCCGGCGAGGTCGCCGAGGAATTGATCCCCGGTCTGCGCGTGCAAACCGACGACGAACTGCTGCAAGCGGCGCGCAACATCGGCACGACGATCTATCACCCGGTCGGGACCTGCAAGATGGGGCGCGACCCGATGGCGGTGGTCGACGATCGCCTGCGCGCGCACGGCCTTCAGGGATTGCGGATCGTCGACGCCTCGATCATGCCGACGCTGGTGTCCGGCAACACCAACGCGCCGACGATAATGATCGCCGAAAAGGCGGCGGACATGATCATCGAGGACGCACGCGCCGGCTGAAGCCGGCCCTAGGCGGCACCCGCGCGAGCCGAGATATCCTGGTACAGCGCGTCCGGGATTTCGACCCCGTCCCGCCTGGCTTTTTCGCGTAGCGCCAGACGCCGTACACCGGGCAGGCGCGTCCCGTCCTGGGCCAAAATCGCCGTGAACAGCGTTTCGATCCGCTCGGCGAACCGGCCGCCCGACATCGGGCCCGGATCGATGACCAGGAAGAACTGCCCGACCGCGGGCGGCGGACCTTCGCTGTCGAAAAACGAACTCGCCTCGAACCCGAAATGCGATCCGGTCAGCGCCGCCGACAGGATTTCGACCATCATCGCCAGTGCCGCGCCCTTGGCGCCGCCGATCGGCAGCATCGTGCCCTTCAACGCCAACTTCGGGTCGGTCGTCGGCGTGCCGTCGGGCGCCAATGCCCAGTCGTCGGGGATCGGCTCGCCCTTTTGCGCCGCGACCAGGATGTTGCCGCGCGCGACCTTGCTGAGCGACAGGTCGGCGACCATCGGCGGCTTGCCAACGCGCGGCACCGCCATGGCGATCGGATTGGTGCCGTAAAGGCCGCGATTGCCGCCCCACGGCGCGATCGCCTGCGGCGAATTGGAAAACGCCAGCGCCACGAGGCCCTTCTCCGCCATGCGCTCGGCGTGATAGCCGGCCGGGCCGAAATGGTGCGAATTGGCGATGCCGACGCCGACGATACCGGTGTCGCGGACCAGTTCCGCGGCCCGGTCGAGGCCTTGCCGACACGCCGGATAGGCGTAGCCCATCCGGGCGTCGACGCGGATGCCGGCCCGGCCCGCCTCGTGAACCACGGGACTGGCCTTGCCGTCGACCTTGCCGGCGCGGGCATGGTCGACGTAGCTGGGCACGCGCGACGCGCCGTGTCCCTTCAAGCCGTCCGCTTCTGCGGCGACCAGCGCGTCGGCCACGTCGCGAGCACTTTGTTCGAGCACGCCAGCATTGGCGATGGCACGCACGATCAGCCCGTGCAGATCGTCGAGCGACAGTTTCATCGGCATCACGCGTTCTCGAGGATGCGGCGCACGTTTTCGGCGGTGACCGAACTGACGCGCCGGTTGGCTTGCTCGGTAAGCCCGCCGATATGCGGCGTCAGGATCAGGTTGGGCACGCCCTTGAAGCGCGAGCCTTCCTTCAGCGGCTCGGCCTCGAACACATCGAGCATCGCGCCGCCCAGCCGGCCCTCGGTCAGCGCCGCGGCCAGGGCCTTTTCGTCGACCACGCCGCCGCGCGCCGCGTTGATCAGGGCCGCGTTCGCGCGCATCTTCGCCAGCGCCTGTGCGTTGATCAGGTGACGCGTTTCGGCCATCAGCGGCACATGCAGGCTGACCACGTCGGACGTCGCGAGCACGTCGTCGAACGACGTCGGCGTCACGCCGATATCGGCCCAGGCGTCATCGTCGGATGCCACGTTCGGATCGTGGGCGACGACCTCCATGCCGACCGCCTTGGCCAGCGTCGCGGTGTCCCGCGCGATGCGCCCGAAGCCGATCAATCCCAGGCGGCTGCCCAGCGCTTCGCGGCCCGCGCCCAACGCCTCGCGCGGCCATTTGCCGGCGATCATGCTTTCGTTGGAAAGATAGGCCCCGCGCAGCAGCATCATCGCGCCGGCGATCACGTATTCGGCGACCGAGCGGCTGTTGGCGCCGGTCGCCGGCAGGACGGCGATGCCGCGTTCGGCGCAGGCGTCGACGTCGATGTTGTCCAGGCCGACGCCCAGCCGCCCGATGCAGACCAGGCTGTCGCACGCGTTCAGCAGCGCGCCGCGCACCTGCGTCCGGTTGCGCACGATCAACGCGCGCGCGCCGGCCACGATCTCGTTCAGCCGCCCGGGCTGATCGACCAGATTCTGGTCGTACAGCACGTCGTAATCGGCGGCGAGGCCGTCGACGGCGTCCTTGTCCATGAATTCCGAAATGACGATATCGGCCAAGATCGCACCCTTTCTTTCGTGTCCGCCGATTCTACTCGAACAGGGTGCCTACCGGCAAAGGCACCTGCAGAACCTCGGCGAACAGAACGTAGAATCCGGCGACGATGGCAACCCCGACGACGGGGAAAACGATCATGCGTAGGCGCGTCCAGGGGTCGAACATGGCGACCGCCATGAGCGCCACGAAGGCGAAAATCGACGATATCAGCATGCCCAGATAAGGCATCATCGCCGTGCCGGCCAGCATGGCGACCACCAATCCGACGCGCCGGATGATCGAGCCGGGCTGTTGCGCGGCGACCGCGGAGAAACCGGGACGGATCAGCGTCCAGGCGATCAGCATGATCGAGAACACGATCATGGCGATGGCGATGGTGCGCGGGAAGACATAGGAATCCCTGTCGCTCATCGACGTCGTGTCGTAAATCGCCATGATTCCGACGACGATGAACAGGACGGCGCAAACCATCCCGCCGAGGTCGCCTTCGCGGCGCGCCTTCAGGGCATCAGTCGACATCGGGAAGCCTCCGCTTCTTGGTCAACCATCGTTCCTTGAAGACAGGATAGAAAAGCGAAACGACGATGAAGGCGATGATCGCCATGCTGATGGGGCGACCGAAGAACATGCCAAAGACATTTTCGGTCGCCTCGCCGATGGTCCATCCCTGGACGAATCCCTGTTCGGCGATGCGCCCCAAAATCAACCCGAGCACGATCGGCGACGCGCTGAAGCCGAACCGGCCGACGACCCAGGCGAACACGCCCAACACGATCATGATGACGATGTCGGAAACGTTGTTGCGGATCGCGTAGGAGCCGATCAGCGTCATGAACGCGACGGTCGGCACCAGCATCGCTTTCGGGATCGTCACGATCGAGCGGTAGGCATAGCGCCCGATCAGAAGCCCGACCGGCAACATCAAAATCGTCGCGATGAACAGCCCGTAGATGAACGTGTAGACGATCGATCCTTGGGTCGTGAACAGGTTCGGGCCCGTGCGTATCCCCTGCACCAGCAATGCGCCCAGGATGACGGCGTCGGGCGGCGTGCCGGGAATGCCCAGCACCAGGGTCGGAATGAAGCCGCCGCCGACAGTGGCGTTGTTCGCCGATTCGGTCGACTGCACGCCCTCGGGCTCGCCCTTGCCGAAATTCTGCGGCGTGCGGGACGCGCGGCGAGCCTCGGAATAGGCCACCAGACCGGCGATCGACCCACCCGCGCCGGGCAGAATGCCGACAAACGTGCCGATGAGCGAACTGCGCAAAAGGTTGATCTTGCCTTTCCACGAAATCGCCATCGCTTCGCGGAAGCGAACGCCGCCCGTATCGGCAGTCACCATCAGATGACGATCCGGAACCGCCACCAGGTCGATCAGGACCGGTATGCAATAAAGGCCGATCAGTGCCGAAACGATCTCGATCCCGCCCAACAGCACCTTGCTGTCGAACGTGAAGCGAATGTCCGAACTGATCTCGGCAACGCCGACGCAGGCGAGCAGAAGCCCGAAGCAGGCGCCGATCAGGCCTTTCAGCAAGTCGCCTTCGGACAGCGAGGCGATCAACGTCAGGCCGAAAATGGCGAGCCAGAAATATTCGGTTGGCCCAAACGCGAGCGCGACGGCGGCAAGCGGCGGCGACAACACCAGAAGGAAAATCGCGCCGACCAATCCGCCGACGACCGACGCGATGCAGGCCAGCGTGATGGCGAGATCGCCGTCGCCCTTCTTGGCCATGGGATAGCCGTCGAACGTCGTCGCAATGGCCGACGGCGTGCCCGGCGTATTGAGGAGAATGGCCGAATAGGCGCCGCCGTAGATCGCCCCCGTGTAGATCGCACCCATCAGGATGAGCGCCGAGGCCGGCGGCATGGCGAACGTGAGCGGTACCAGGACGGCGACCGCCATCGTCGCCGTCAAGCCCGGCAGCGAGCCGATAATCGTGCCCGCGACCACGCCGCCCAAGGCAAGGGCGACGTGGTACGGGGACAGCGCATCAATAAGAAATTCGATTCCCGGCATGGCGACCGCCCTGCCGAATCCAATTTCAATCTTACTTTACGATGCCCGCGGCCTTGGCGGCGGCGGCGTATTCCTTCTTCTTCTTGTCCATGAACGCCTTCATGTCGTTCATGCCGACGTCGATCATCGCGAACCCGTCGGCCAGCATCTTCTTGCGGAATTCGGGGTCCTTGTTGATTTTCAGGAACATCTCGGACAGCTTCGTCTGCACGTCCTTCGGGGTCGAATTCGGCACGGCGATGCCGCGGAACGCGCCGCCGACGAGATCGAATCCGAGTTCCTTGAAGGTCGGCACGTCCGGGAATTGCGGATGACGTTGTTCCATCGCGACCGCCAACATGCGCGTCTTGTCGGCATGCTTGGCGCCGACCGTGGTGTAACCCCACGATCCCATCACCTGGTTGCCGAGCAGCGCCGTCACCGAGGCACCCGTGCCCTTGAACGCGACGTAGGACGTCTTGATTTTGGCCAGGCCGTCGAACGTCACTTGCGCCAGGTGATTGGAGGTTGCCTTGCCCGAACCCGACGTCGTCAGCTTGCCCGGATTCTTCTTGGCGTACTCGACGTAGTCCTTGAGGGTCTTGAACGGGCTGTCCTTGGATACGACCAGCGCGTCCGGCGTGTAATGGAACATGATGAAATTGGCGAGGCCGTCGGTGGTGTAGCCGACATCCTTTTGCAGCGGCTGCAGCACGATGTGCGGCAGATTGGTGCCGACGATCGTGTAGCCGTCGCCCTTCATCGAATTCAACTGCGCCCAGGTGACCGCGCCGCCCCCGCCCGGCTTGTAGGAAATCACCAGATCCTGACCGAACATCTTCTTGAAGAACGGCTGCTGATAGCGGGCCGAAATGTCGGATTCCCCCCCGGGCCCGAAAGCGATGATGTAGGAGATCGGCTTATCCGGAAACGCCTGGACCGGTGCCGCGAACGCGGCGGCGGCGACGGCGGCCATGGCGGCAAGCGAAATCTTCAGGGTTTTCATGGTACCTCCCAAGTCGGACGAGTTGATCGTCGTTATTTAAAGGAACGAACCGGGGACGCGGCATCGTCGCCGCGCCCCCGCCCGTTAGTCGTTTACGCGCTACGGTAGAGTTTCGTCAACACGAACTCGCGATGCCCCAGCACCTCGGCCGCCGTCAGGCGCCCGTTGCAGGTCCGGATCGTCAGGTCGATCAGCTCGTCGCCGGCCTGGTCGAACGTCAATTCGCGGCGAAGGATGCCCGACACGTCATGGTCGATATGCTCGCCCATGGTGCGCGCCGTGCGCGGATTGGCCGTGATCTTGATGACGGGTTCGATCGGGTTGCCGATGACGTTGCCCTGCCCGGTCGGGAACAGATGCACGACGAATCCGGCCGCGGCCTGAAGCGTCACGCATTCGGCGGCCGCCGACGACGTGTCCATGAAGTACAGCCCCGGGCCCTTGGCCGGCGCTTCCGCCGGGCCGAGCACGTCGACGTACTTCGTCTTCTTGCCGATCTTTTCCAGGTTACCGAACGCCTTTTCCTCGATGGTCGTCAGGCCGCCCTCGATGTTGCCCTTGGTCGGCTGGCTTTCCGAAAGGTCGTTGGTCTTGTGCGGTTCGATGACTTCGTCCATGTAGGCCTTCCAGGTCTTCATGAACTTGTCGCCGGCCGACTTGGTCTTGCCGCGGGTGGCGCAGACCATTTCGGCGCCGGTGATTTCCGACGTCTCGCCGAAGCAGGTCGTCGCGCCCCAGACATCCGCCTTGTCGATGAAATTGCCGACCGTCGGATTGGAACCGAGGCCCGACGTGGTGTCGGACTCGCCGCACTTGACGGAAACCCAAAGATCCTTCGCCGGGCATTCGGTGCGACGCGCCTCCGACGCCCAGTGCAGGAATTCCTTGGCCTTGCGGCTGGCCGCCGCGACGGTCGCGATGTCGCCGTTGCGTTCGATCGAGAAGCCTTCGACGGGCTTGCCGGTCTTGGCGATGCCGTCGACGACGCGCTTGGTCCAGCCCGGCTCGATGCCGATCACGACCACGGCGGCGACGTTCGGGTTCGATCCCGTGCCGATCAGGGTGCGGAAGTGAAGGTCCAGGTCGGCGCCGAATTGCAGGCGTCCGTAGGAATGCGGAATCGCCATCGTACCCTTGATGTTGTTGGCGACCGACTCGCAAGCGGCGTTCGACAGGTCGTCGAGCGGCAGGATGATCACGTGATTGCGAACGCCGACGCGTCCGTTCTCGCGCCGATAGCCCCAGAAGGTGGGCTTCTTCGAAGGTTTCTTCGCCATATCACCACCTCTTCGTTTTGACGTTGTGAACGTGCGCGTGATGGCCCTTGCCGATGTTGGCAACGGCACGCCCGATGTCGTGGCCGTATTTGAGAATGGTATCGCCCTTCTTGATATCCTTCAGGGCGATCTTATGGCCGAGGGGGACGGCGTCGAGCGCCTTGAGCTTGATCGTCTTGTCCCCTTCCATGACCCAGCCGGACAAAACCTGTCCCGGCTTGACGTCTTCGACAACCACGACTCCGACGGTATCCGTCGCGTCATGGACAAGAAAATGCGGTGCAGCCACTTTCGCTTCCTCCCTGGCTCAGGTCGCGTTCCAGAAAATTCCGGCGGGCCCCTTGCCCCCGGCAACGCGTGACGCGGGTATGCCCGTCGCGGCGCGGGCTTGTCAACGCCGTTGGATAACTCTTATATAAGACCTAGAAGAGATTCCGACCCAAGGCCGAAGCTCCTGCCGAACGATCCTTCACCGAAGGCCAAATCCTACCATTCGGCGGGCGCCGATGCCCAGCCCGGCGGCGGCCCCCTTTACGCCCAGGTCCGCCGCGAGGTCGTCGCCCGGGTTGCCGGCGGTTATTGGCGGCCCGGCGACATGCTGCCCAGCGAACAGGCGCTGGCCGGTGAATTCGGCGTCAGCCAAGGCACCGTGCGCAAGGCGCTGGACGCCCTGACGGCAGAAAACCTGGTGGTTCGCCGCCAGGGCAAGGGCACGTTCGTCGCCCGGCATAACCCGGAACGGTCCCTGTTCCATTTTTTCAAGGTCGTCGCCGACGGCGGCGTGCGCGAGCTTCCGGCCCGCAGCTGCATCCTTTCGTGCGTGCGGCGCCGCGCCACCCGGGAAGAGGCCAAGCTGTTGACCCTCGAACCGGGCGCCCGGGTGGTGCACATCGACCGCATCCGCAACCTCGGCAGCCGCCCGGCGATCGTCGAGCGAATCGTGCTCCCCGGGGCGCTGTTCCCCGATCTGGGCCGGCCGATCGCGTCCCTGCCGAATACGCTCTATCGGCTTTACGAAGAAAAGTACGGCATCAGCGTGCATCAGGCGGTCGAACGGGTCCGGGCGGTCGCCGCCGAGGCCGCCGACGCCGCCGCGTTGGGCGTCAAGATCGGGGCGCCGTTGCTCGAAATCGACCGCCTGGCCTCGACGCTCGACCGCCTGACGGTCGAATGGCGGCGCAGCCGGGTCGACACGCGTTACCACCACTATCTCGCGGAATTGGTGTAAAATCGGACGTTTGGGTATGTTGCCAAGGGGGCGGCCGGCGACGATCATGGCGCCGCCGGGAAAGCCGCAGGGTCGGATGCGGGCGGCGAAGGGGCGTTCTCCAGTGCCGGGGATGGAAGCGTGACATTCGACATCTATTGCCGCTCGGGCAATCGCTGGCAGCTGCATTCGCGCTTCCCGCCGGATCAGGAAGCCCGTGCCGTCGAGGAAGCCGAGGAACTCGACACCCGCCCCGGCATCGACGGCGTGCGGGTGATGACGCTCAAGCCCGGCGCCAGCAAAGGCGACGTCGAGGTCATGGTCTGGATCAGCCCGCGCCTGTCGGGCCGCGTCGCCCCGCCGAAACAGAAAAAGGTGAAAGCTCCACCGATACCGGCTTCGGCCACATCGGTCCCCACACCACCGGCACCGACCCCGCCGGAGAAACCGCCCGAGACCGATCCCGCCGTGCCGCAGTCGCTCGAGCCGACCCGCTCGAAGCGCATGAAGAAGATCCAGGAACACGCACGGACCGCCGCCTACGCCGCCGCGGCCGGAACCGGCGCGGCCGTCGCCGCCGCCTCGGTGGCCGGTCCGCTGGCGGTGCAAGGCGCCGTCCTGTCGCCCGCCATGGCGAAATTCCTGCCGTTCGCGGCATTCGCCGCGGTTGCCGCCGTCGTCGCCGCCTGGCTGACGCGCCGCCAGGCGGCAAAAAGCGAGGCCGCCGTCCTCGCCGCGGCGCCCAAAACCGCAACCAAGCCGAAGACAGCGGGTCAGCCGAATTTCGCGCCGACCGGCGCCGAAGCCGTCGACGCCGCGCCCGTAAGCGATATTTACGAAGAAGTGCGCACCCAGAAGACGATCGAAACGGGCCCCGTCGAAGAAAGCCATCGGTTGCTGATGATCCGCTTCATCGAAAGCGTGATCGTGGCCATCAAGGACGCGGTGCCGAGGCTGGACGCCTACAACGCCTTCGGGCTCAATCTGTTCCTCGCCGGCGCCGCCGAATACCTCGCCAACGGCCTAAAGCTGAACGCGATGCAGACCTTCGTGATGGTGCGCGAGGCCATCGAGGCCGTCGGCACCAGCGCCGACATGGTCGAAAGCACAACCCAGAAGCTGCCCGAATACCGCGCAGATTCCAAATACCGCTCGATGATCGAATGCGGACGCGGCGCCATGGAAAGCTACCTGGCGCAACGGCTGGAACCGTTCGGCGGCCTGCCCGGCGCCTTCACCGTGTGGAACCGGCGTTCTGCCGCCCACGCCCACGCCCAAGGCATCGTCGTCATCATGTTCACCGACATTGTCGGTTCCACGCAGATGACCCAGGAACACGGCGACTTCGGCGCCCAGGCCACGGTCCGCGCCCACAACGCCATCGTGCGCGGCGCGCTCGCCGAACACACCGGCCACGAGGTCAAGCACACCGGCGACGGAATCATGGCCAGCTTCTTCGGCGCCGCCAGCGCCGTCGCCGCGACCATGCAGATCCAGCGCGAGATCGCGCGCCACAACGCCAACACGGAATCGATGCCGCTACGGGTTCGTATCGGCCTGAACGCCGGCGAGGCGATTCAGGAAGAAGACGATTACTTCGGCCACACGGTGCAATTGGCCGCCCGCGTCTGCGCCAAGGCCGAGGACGGCGAAATCTTCGTATCCCAGGCCGTGCGGACCCTGACCGAAGGCCACGATTTTCAATTCCTGCCGAAGGGCGAATTCGAATTGAAGGGAATCGAAAAACCGGTGCCGCTGTTCGCCGTCGAGTGGCGCCCGCGCGTGCACTGAACTACACAACGCGGTGCAGCAAGTCCTCGCCCGCCTTCAGGCGGCGGCAGTTTTCGACGGCGACCGTCAGGCTCCGTTCCAGGGTCTCGCGCGTCAGCCACGCCAGGTGCGGCACCACCGCGACGTTCTCCAGGCGCAGCAGCGGATGATCGGCGCCAACCGGTTCTTCCGCGAACACGTCGAGCCCGGCGGCGCGCAAATGCCCGCCGGACAACGCGGCGATCAGCGCGGCCTCGTCGACCAGCCCGCCGCGCGCGGTGTTGACCAGCACGGCACCCGATTTCATCCGGGAAATCGCCGCCGCGTCGATCATGCGTTCGGTTTCCGCCGTCAACGGCACGTGCAGCGAGACGATGTCGCTTTCGGCGAGAAGCGCGGCCAACGGCCGCCACGGGAATTCGACATCGGCCCTCGGCACGCGCGAGGTGTAAATCACCGTGGCGCCGAGTGTCGCCAGGACCGGCGCCAGGATGCGCGGCACGGCGCCGAACCCGACGAGGCCGACGGTGCGCCCGGCGATCTCGCCCATGTCGTCCTGGCGCCGGGGATCGAGCGGCCAGCCCCGCCCCTTTCGCGTCGCCGCGTCGAAATAAGGAATGCGGCGCAGCGCCGCCAGCATCAGGGCCAGCGTCATTTCGGCGACCGCGCGGCTGTTGGTGCCCGGCATGTTGCAGACGCGGATGCCGCGCGCCTCGGCGCGGGCGAGATCGATCGTGTTGACCCCGACGCCGATCTTCTGGATCAGCTTCAGGTTCGGCGCGCCGTCGATCGCCGCCGCGGTGACGGGTTTGAGCACGTGCCAGCGCACGTCCGCGGCTTGCATCGACGCCGTCAAGCGCGCGTCGTCGCCCTCGGAACAGGCTTGAATATCGAGGCCGTCGGCGGCCAATGCGGTTAGCCGCGCCGCCAGCCAAGGGCCGGCGTCGTAATCGAGAACGACCTTCACCCGCGGCCCCACGGGAATGTTTCGCGCGGCGGCAACGGGCCGCCGCCGATGTCCTGCGCGATGCGCAGCCCTTCGTTCCATTTCGCCATGCGCTCGGACCGGGTGAACGAGCCGACCTTCAACTGCTTTGCACCCCAGCCCACGGCCAGATGGACGATAGTCACGTCCTCGGTCTCGCCCGACCGCGCCGACACGATGGATTCCCACCCGGCCGCGCGGGCGGCATCGAAGGCCGCCTTGGTTTCGCTGAGCGTGCCGATCTGGTTCGGCTTGATGAGCGCGGTGTTGCAGGCACCGATGGACGCCGCGCCCTCGATCCGTTTTGCCGACGTCGCCAGGAAATCGTCGCCGACCACTTCGACTCGATTTCCCGCCGCCTTGGTGAAGCGCGCGAAGGCGGCGCCGTCGTCTTCGGCCAGCGGGTCCTCGATAGCGACGATGGGAAAGCGTCGCAGCCAACCGAGCAGCATGTCGGACAGTTCGCCGCTGTCCAGTTCGCGGCCGTCGCGCGCGAGGCGATACCGCCCGCCCTTGCCGAACGCGGTCGCGGCGACGTCCAGCGAGATGGCCACGTCTTCGCCGGGACGATAGCCCGCCCGCCCGTTCGATGGCGCGCACCAGGGTTTCCAGCGCTTCCTCGTTGCCGTCGAACGCGGGCCAGAACCCGCCTTCGTCGGCGACGCCCTGAAGGCGTCCCATGTCGGCCATCGCTTGGCCCGCGGCGCGATAGACCTCGGCGGTCCAGTCGAGCGCCTGGGCGTAATCCTCGGCGCCGACGGCGATCGCCATGAAGTCCTGCATGTCGACCCGGCGCGCGGCATGGACGCCGCCGCCGAAGATCTGGATTTCCGGCAACGGCAGCAAAACATCGGCGCCACCGGCCAGATAGCGCCACAGCGGCATGCCTTCCGCGGCCGCCGCCGCGTGCGCGACCGCCATCGACGTCGCAACGGTCGCGTTGCCGCCCAGGCGCGCCTTGTTCGGCGTGCCATCGAGCGCGATCATCACGGCGTCGACGCCGTTTTGATCGACCGCCTCCAGCCCCTTCAGGGCCGAGGCGATCTCGCCGTTCACGGCGACGACGGCCTTGGTCACGTCCAGGCCGCCGAAGGCCTTGCCGCCGTCGCGCCAGTCCACGACCTCGGCGCTTCCCGTCGATGCCCCCGCCGGCGCGATCGCGCGGCCCACGGCGCCACCGGCCAGATGAACGGCGACCTCGACCGTGGGACGGCCGCGCGAGTCCCAGACCCTCAGCGCCCGGACGTTTTCGATGGCGGTCTTGCTCATGTTTCGAGTTCCTTTCGCCAGGCGGCCGATACGGTCGAAAGCTTGCGCACGGGATCTTCGAGCAACATCGCCGCCACGCGCCGCACGCGCATCTTGCCCGCCTCGTTCGTGACGTACTCGACCGGCGACTTGCCGTCCACCCTGGCGAGGAAAAGACCCGGCAGCAGGCGGGCGGTCCGGGCTTCCAGGTCGGCGGGCGGCTCCCACGCGGCGCGGTCCATGTAGGCCTTCGCCATCGCCGCGAAACAGCCCAGAAATCCTTCCTTAGCCGATGGGGTCCAAAGGCATTTCAGCAAAAAATGATTCAGGCAGAACGCCAAATCGAACGCCGGATCGCCGAACCACGCGCACTCGGCATCCAGGAACACCGGCCCCTTGGGTCCGAGGGCGATATTCTTCGGGCTGACGTCGCCATGGACAAGAACGCGTTTGGTTCGGGCGGTTTCGTCGACGATTGCGCGTAACGCACCAGCGACTCGCGGATGGGCAACGGCGGCCGCCAGCAGGTAGGGCTCGAGCCGGATGGCGTGAAAAATCGCATCGGTCGCGAACCGGGCGGCGATTTTCGGATCGTCGGCGGTGCCCGCGTGAATCCGCCCGAGCGCGTCGCCCACCGCCGCCGCCACGGCGGTATCGGCGATGCCCCGGCGCAAATCTTCCTTCCACGGCCGATAGTCGACGGGGTCCAGGAATTCCATGGCGAAGGCGCCTGCCGCCGGATCGTGCGCCAGGATCTTGGGCACCGCGCCGGGCACGATCCGCCCGGCGGTTTCGATCCAGGCGACTTCGTTGGCGTTGCGTTCGACCGGCGCGTACCAGTCGGCGGCGACCTTCAGCTTGGCCAGCGCGCGCTTGACGCAGACCGGCCCCTTGGCCGTGTCGATCCGCCAGATATCGGAGGAAACGCCGCCCGCGAGGGGCGAACCCCTCGGTTTCTCGGACGGCGCGAGAAGGCGTGCGCCCCGGAGCAATGTCACGATCTCGGCCGCGACGGTCACGGAATGGGCCGCCGCCTATTTCTTGGCCTGAAGCAGCGGCAGGGCGGCGCCCTGCCCGGCCGAGCGTTCGGCGCCGTTAGCGCGCGGCTGGCGCTCGATCCGCCGGAGGAACTCCTCCAGGATCAGCCGGTAAAGATTGTCCTTCAGCAGCGCGTCCTCGACGCCGGTTTCCAGGTTCGGGTTGTCGTTGATTTCGACCACGAACACGCCGCGATCGTTCTGCTTGATGTCGACCCCGTAGAGCCCGTCGCCGATCAGGTCGGCCGCCTTCACCGCCAGGCGCACGACCTCGGCCGGCGCCTCTTCAACGGAAAAGGTCTTGTACGCGCCTTCCTTGAAACTGCCGCCGCCGCTGTGCTTGACGATCTGCCAATGCTTTTTCGCCATCAGGTACTGGCAGACGAAGATCGGCCGGTGATTCAACACGCCGACGCGCCAGTCGAACGCCGTGTACATGAATTCCTGGGCCAGGATGATGTCGGATTCCTCGAACAACTGGCGCGCCGACGCCCATAGTTCGGTCTTGTTCTCCACCTTGACCACGCCGCGCGAGAACGATCCGTCCGGCACCTTCAGAACCATCGGATAATTGAGTTCCTTCTCGACGTGACGCAACCGGCGTCGGTCCAACACCACCGTCTTCGGCGTCGGAATCCGGTGTTCCTGCAACAGCTCGGCGAGATAGACCTTGTTCGTACAGCGCAGGATCGACAACGGATCGTCGATCACCGGCATGCCTTCCTCCTGCGCCTTGCGGGCGAAGCGATAGGTGTGGTGATCGATGTTGGTGGTTTCGCGGATGAACAGCGCGTCGTATTCCGCGAGCCTGGAGAAATCCTTCTTCTGGATCAGTTCGACGGCGAGCCCCATGCTCTCGCCGACGCGCTGGAATTTCTCCAGCGCACGAAGGTTCGACGGCGGCAATGCTTCCTTCGGATCGTACAGGATCGCCAGACTGTAGCGCGGGACCACCGGGTCCTTGGGCGTGCGCCAATCGACCTTGGTGTAGGCGTCGAGCGCGTGGCCGAAGGTTTCCACCTGCGCGTCCGCGAGGTCGGTGATGGCGATCGGCCCGAGGCTGCGGATGCGCCAGTCGCCGTCCCAATACACCTTGATCCGGATGATCGGACAGCGGAAGGCATCGAACGCTTTGCGGGCCGCCTTGACGAAGCGGGGATCGTCCGGTCTCCCGAAAAAAACGTCGAGGATGAACGGGCTCTCGGGTGGCGACGCCAGCTTGCGCAGCGTCTTGCGCAACGTCTTCTCGATGTCCTGAACGGCGGCGCGCGACCGGCCGCGCTGCCCCATGTTGATGATCGTGAACGCCGACGGAATGACCTTATGACGCCGGGCGCCCGCCAGCAGCGAACAATAATACCCGTAGCCCAGGTACGCATAGCTGCGCGAAAGATTCAGGATCTTGATCGTTCGGTCGGGAAATTCGATCGGCTGGGAAATGTATTCCCGCGCCGTGACGACACGCCGCCCATGGGTGTCCCACTTAAAATCCTGGACGTTGTCGACGAGAATGACGATTTCGGGCATCAACGCTCCCTGCGGGGATAGATCATCACCACCGCCTTAAGTTGGGATCGACCGTATTGAGCCATGCGTCCGAAGCGGCCTTTCGCGATCGGCACGTTGATGCAGTCGAGCGCGGACTTGTGCATGTCCTCCTCGACCGCCGGATCGTGCGCGTAGATGAAACGCGAATCGACGGCCGTCAGAACGACCCAATGCGGCATCTTCTTCTGAGTCAAAAGATAGGAACTGATCAGCACCAGGGGAACCCCGCCTTCGGCCATCTTGGCCGAAATGTCGTCGACCGACAGCGGCGCGACGCGGATCGGAAGGCCGCTTTTCTCTGCCTCGCGGACGAATTGTTCATGCACCAGGCGCATGACCTTTTTCTTCGATGCGCGCCGCACGCCGTCCAGGAACAATGGCCCTGAGTCGCTGAGATAGATCTCGGCGGCGAACCCGCGCCGCCACGCCGCCAGCGCGAGCCCGTGCGGTCCGCAACCGCCGTGCCCGGACGTCATGAAAATCGTCGTCGCCTCGCGCCAGATCTGCAATTCCGTTTCCGGGGACATGGCGAATTCCGGGTCGTGCGCCTTCATCGCCATCATCAGCGCCGACGGCCCGCAGGTGAAATCGGTCGTCTGCGCGTAGAACGGCACCTGAATGCGCGAATGCGGCTGCGTGAACTGGATGCGCTTCTGATAGCGGAGCGCCTCCATGTGGTCTTCGTAATAATCCGGCCAGCTGCCGATCGCCTTGTAGCCGAGCCGTTCGTAGAAGCGGATGGCGGAAGCGTTGTCGCGCCGGACCTCGAGACGCATGTAGACGCAATTGCGTTCCTGGGCGCCCGCCTCGGCCGCGGTCGCGAGCCGAAGCGCGATGCCGGACTTTCGGTACTCCGGCAGCACCGCGATCGAATAGAGCCGGGCCAGCGACGTGCCTTGATGATAAAGGACTAGGATATAGCCGATGATCGCACCGCCGTGCTCGGCGACCAGCATGGTCGACTTTCCCTTGGTCAGCATCCAATGGAAGCTGCGCCGGGTCAGCTTGTCGATATCGAAGCAGCGGTTCTCGATGTCGAGCAGCGCATCGATGTCCTCGATGCTGGCATCGCGGATCGTCTCCGAGGTGTCCTCGGCGCGGATGGCCTTGGCGACGGGCGACGGCATCGACGGCTCCCAGGCGCGGCGGTCCGCGCATTACGGCATGGCTTAATATATAGAACGCCGGGGCTGGTTTTCCCATCCCCGCGGCAGGGCTAATTTCAGCCACCCAACCCGATCAAGGCCTGGCGCAGCATCTGGCGAGCGCGAAACAGCACCATTTCACGCCAATCCGGCGTGTCGGGATAGAAGGCCTGGCGGACCTGCGCCTTGATCGCCCGGGTCCGGGGCGCGGTCCAGTCGGGCGGGCCGTTCCGATGCAGCCAGTGATCGACGCGCAGCGCGTTCAGGATGACGGGCAGCGGATAGGTGCCGAATTCGAGCGCGACGAACGACACCCGGTCGCCCAGCATCCGCTGCCAGCCGAAATCCGAGAGCCCGTCCTTGGCGAGCGACGTGGAATTGCCGGTCGCCGGTTCCGTCACCGACGGGCCGTACCACGCCTTGGCACGCATCAGGCCCGGGCTGCCCGGCGCGTGATCGCAGATCGGCTCGCCGTAGCCGAATGGCCCGAGCCCGGTATGGAAATCGACCACGGCGACCAGATCGCGTTCGGCCAGACGGAAATCGGCAACGATGGATTCCGTCGTCCGCCGCGACCAGACCGGCGCGGTGCCGCCGTAGAACAAACCCTTCGGATGACGGTATTGGCCGCCGCTGACGGCCAGTTGAAACGGCCGCTCGCCGTGTTCGGCTTGGTACGCGAGCAGCCGCGCGTCGGCGGCCTCGAACGGCGGCCCCGACTCCGTGTCGGGAACCAGCGCGTCGGCCAGCGCGTCGTAACCCGGGTTTTCCGGCAACGGCATGGAAAAATCGGTGAAATTTCGGTTGAGGTCGACGCCCTCCTCGGTCACCCGGCGCAGCCAGGAAAATCCATATGGATTGATCGCATGCACGACCAGCGCCGCGACGCCGTGCGGCAGTGGCGGCCGGGCGCCGCGCAGGAAATCAACTTCGGCCCCCGAGCCGCAAAACCCTTCGCCGCCGTGGGTCGCCGAGATCGCGACCAGCACCCGCGACGCGTCCTTCGGGCCGATCCAGGCGCAATCCGTCGACAGGGCTTCGCCGGCCGGGCCTTTCGCGGGATTGGCATAGCCGGACAAGACAGCGCCCGCCCCCTTGGCGGCGTCGAGGAACTTGGCTTTCGCGTCCGCGTAGTCGGCGGCGAAGCAGCGTTCGGCGGCGATCTGTATGTCCATGGGCATCCGTCCGGGCGCGAGCAAACCCGCCCCCGGCCAAAATTGCAAGGACGCAGCACGGGCTGGATAGACCCAATAACTTCATGCTCTAGTGCCGCGATGCTGCCGATCGCGACCTTCCTGCGCCGCGCCCGACTGACCCCGCGCGCCGTCGCCCTCATCGCCGATGGGCGCGAGACCGGCTTCGCCAATCTCGCGCGCCGGGTCGAGGCCTTGGCCGCCGCCTTCGTGTCCCTGGACGACACGCCGGGCAGCCGGATCGCCGTGCTCGGCGACGCGACCACGGAATGCCTGCTCGCCTGGCTGGCGGCGCTGGCGGCGGGCAAGACCTGGGTGCCGCTGAACACGGGGGATACCAACGAGCGCATCGCCGCCGCCATCGAGGCGACGTCGCCTTCCGTCATCGTCGCCGATGGGAATGGCGTTGATCGACTGGCGCCGGGCCGCGCCAAGGTGATCCTCGGCCGCGAGTCGGGCAAGCTGCACGACGTCACGCTCGCCGAACTGATCGACCGCTATGCCGGGGCCGTGGCACCGCATCTCGTCGCGCAGCCGGAAGGCCTCCAGGCCATCCATTTCACCGCCGGCGCGGGTGGGCCACCCAAGGCGGCACCGCACACCGTCCGCATGTGGAACGTCGCCATTGCCCAGACCATCGTCGCCTTCGACATCGGCCACGACGAACGGCTGCTGCTGGCGACGCCGCTGGCGCATGGCACGGGCGCTTTCGTCCTTCCGGTTCTCGCCCAAGGCGGCGCCGTCGTGGTGCCGGACGATCCTTCGCCCGCCGGATTGCTGGAGGCGATGGAGCGTCACCGGATCACCATCGCCGCCGTGCCCCCGGCCGCCGTGACTGCGATGCTCGCCGTGCCGGGCGCGATGAACCGCGATCTGACGTCGCTCCGGCATCTCGTCGTGGTCGGCGGCGCGCTGCGCGGACACACGCTCGAAGCCGCGCAACCGGTTTTCAATCACAAGGTCGAGGCCGCTTATACCCTGGCCGAGGTCGCGGGACCGGTTTTGGCGCTGCGCGCCGCCGACCGCCGCGACCGGCGGGACTGGGTGGCGACCGGACGGCCGCCCGCGGCCGTCGGCATCGAAGTCGTCGGCTCCGACGGCCGCGTGCTGGGCCCCGGCGAGACCGGCAAGATCGCCGTTGCCGGCGACACGGTTGCATCCGGTTATTTCAACATGCCGAAGGAATCTGCAGACGCGTTCAAAAGCGGCTGGTTCCGCACCGGCGACGCGGGTTTCGTCGACGAACGCGGCATCGTCTTCGTGCGCGGCCCGATCCGCGACTCCTTCGAGATCGGCGGCCTGAAAGTCCACCCGGCCGAGATCGAGGCCGGGCTTGGCGTGCATCCGGCGGTCAAGGACTGCGTCGCCTTCGCGGTCGAAGGCGGACGCTGGGGGCCACACGCCGAAGCGGCGGTCGAATTCCATTCCGGCATCGCCGCCGACGAAAAGGCGCTGATCGGCTTCGCCCACGCCAGGCTCGACACCGCCCGCACGCCGCACCGGATTCATGTCATGGATCGCCTGCCGCGCGACTCGGCCGGACGGATTTCGCGCCGCCTCGCGGCGGAAGCGGCGAAGTCAGCCCGCTGAATTTTTCGCTTTTGTCGCCCGGCCCGGCCACGGCAGCGCGAATGGTTCCGTCACCACCGCGTAATCCTTGTAGCCCAGGCGGGCGATCGGCTTCAGCTTGGTCACGTCGATCAGGCCGTCGGTCATCACGGATTCGTCGATATGGATGCCAACGACATGGCCGATGACCATGGCGTTGAAGTGCCCTTCCGTCGCCGGCAGGTCGACGATGCGGACGACCTTGCATTCCATATGAATGGGCGACGCATTGACGCGCGGCGGATTGACCAACCGCGACGGCGCCGACTCCAAACCGGCGAGGCGCATTTCGTCGACGCCGGTCGGTTCCGGCGCGCTGGTTGCCGCCATGGCGAAGCGCAGATCCCAGGTCGCGACGTTGACGACGAACTCGCCGGTCGCCTCGCAATTCCGAATGGTGTCCTTGGCGCCGTTGGGCAGCGTGCCGTTGTTGGCGAACATCACCAGCGGCGGCGCGCTGGCCAGAGCATTGAAGAAACTGTAGGGCGCGAGGTTGACATTGCCGTCCTTGTCGAGCGTCGTGATCCAGCCGATGGGGCGCGGCGAAACGCAGCTCTTGAACGGATCGTGCGGCAGGCCATGGCGATTTTGGGTTTCGTAAAACATCGCGTTATCAACGGCTTAGGTCAGTTAAATCGGGCTTCGGCCGGGCCGTCGCCGGATCGCCGGCCATGGTCCGCTCGAGGGTATGGGCGACGTCGAGCACGAAGCGGTCTTCCTGGAACGGGCCGACCACCTGGATGCCGAACGGCATGCCGCCTTCGTCAACGCCGCACGGGATGGCGGCGGCCGGCGGCGTCGCCATGGTGATGCCGTAGGTGATGGCGAGCCAGCGCATGTAGGTGTCCATCTTGCGACCGTTGATCTCGTCGACGAACGGCTGCGCGTGCGGAAACGGCGGCACCGAACAGGCCGGGCAGATCAGCACGTCGATGTCCTCGAACAGCGCGAGGAAGCGGCGGAAGATGCGCGTCTGTTCGGCGTTCGCCCAGGCGACATCGGCGGCCGTGTATTTCATGCCGCGCTCGGTGTTGTCGATCACATTGCGGCCGAGCAGGTCCCGGTGCTTTTCCAGCCGTTCCTTGTGCGCGGCGATGAAGTTGACTCCGCGCATGATCTCGAACGTCTCGTGCACGGCGCCGAGATTCGGATCGCGGGTCTCGGCGGACGCGAACGACGGTGACAGGCGCTTCACCCGGTCGCGGAAGACGCGGCGGATGCCGTCGTCCACCGGCGCGCAGCCGAAGTCCTCGGAGAACGCGACCCGCAGCGAGGACAGGTCGACCGTTTCGGGTGGCGCCAGCAGGCCGGCGTCGATGGGCCGGGCGAACGGATCGCGCCGGTCGTCGTCGATCATGGCCGACAGCAACAGCCCCGCGTCGGCCACGGTGCG
>CAZDFF010000018.1:0-23343 GCA_964504425.1 uncultured Hyphomicrobiales bacterium | reverse complement strand
CACCGAAACCGTGTCGGCGTCCGAATTCGGGTGCGTGATCATGCTGATGCACATGCGATGGAAGGTCGAATTGGAGCCGTCCTTGGCAACGATGTCGACGATCTTTTCCATCGCCACCGCCGGCCAGTCGACGCGGATGAAATTGCGGTCGGCGTAGTCGCGATCGGCCTCCCGATGGCGCGCGAGCCCGCAATAGGCGCAGTTCGCCCGGCAGCCCTCGGGATAGGTCAACAGCAAATTCAGGCACCGCGTACAGGCGCAGCGATACATGTTGCCCGTCATGATTCCCAAGGTGATCGCTGCCGCCGTCGACATCTGCACGTATTCGGGCGAGCGCATGGCCGGCGTCAGGATGTTGTAGTTCGGGATGTAGACGTCGGTCGCTGGGACTGCGTTCGCCTTGACCCGGCCGCCGTTCTTCATGTTGGCCGGCGTCACGCCGGGGGCGCGCGGTTGCATCGCGTCGAACGGATTGAAGTCCAATCCCCTCGCGCCCTTGGCGGCGGGTTCGCGGCCTTCCGGTTTCAGGCAGGTCATCGGCGTTTCTCCCGTATCTTCAGGCGGCCCAATAGGCGTCGTAGGCGATCCAGCCGCCGCGCAGGTCGGCGGCATCCGGACGGCCGCCGTCCTTGTAGCGGTCCAGCAATTCCTTGCGCCGGGCAAGCGCGCGGCGAAGCGCCTTGCCGAATAAGGCCTCGATTTCTTCTTCGTATTCGCGCGGCGCTTCGATATTGCCGCGCAGCCAATGCACCGCCGCTTCGCCCGCCAGACCGCCGGAGATCGCGGCCGAAGCGATGCCGGCGCCGGTCACCGGGTTGGCCAGTCCGGCGGCGTCGCCCGCCAGGAATACCGGCACGGCGCCCAGCAATTCGGTTGGTTTCAAGAGCCCGCCGACCGGAATGGCGCCGCCGGTGTGGCCCAGCACCTCGGCGCCGACCCGGCCCTCGGCGATGAGGCGCCGATGCAGGTCGTCCAGGATCGGCTTCAAGGTCGACTTGGCGGCGGGCGCGACGCCGACGCCCAGATTGGCGACGTCGCCCTTGGGGAACAGCCACGCATAGCCGCCCTCGATGTCGGCGGAAAGATAGATGTCGGTGGCGCCGTGCGGCTTCGACAGGGGTACCGCGATCTGGCGGGTTTCCACCAGGTCCTTGTTGATCCGGCCGACGGCGCAACCGACCGCCGAGCGCGGCCCGTCGGCGCCGACGATGGCCTTGGCTTTGATGCGGGTGCCGTCACTCAAGATGGCGATGCCGGAAGAATCGAGACTTTCGAGCGCGATGCCGAAGTTGCATTCGGCGTGCGCCTTGCGGGCGGCATCGACCAGATTTTTATCGAACAAAGTGCGGTCGATCATGCGGCCGGGAAAATTGCCCTTGGCGTCGGGCGCGTCGGTTTCGACGAAGGTCATCATGGAATCGATCCGCTGACGCGTGACCGGTTCCAGCCCGTCGATTTCCTGGCCCAGCAGCGCCGGCACGAATTCCGCGCATTGCACGGGCACGCCCGCGTCCTTGCGGCGGTCGATGGCGAAGACCTTGCGGCCTTCCTTGGCGGCGGCTTCCGCCGCGCGTGCGCCGGCGGGGCCGAGCCCGACGACCAGGACTTCGGTTTCGATGGTTACGCCGCGCACGATGAACGAACCCCCGTCGTCAGGCTGCCGCCGACCTTGATCGAGCAGCAGGCATGTTCCTGGTGATGCGGCCGGCCGATGGCGCTTGCCACCTTGGAGATGCCGTCGGCCGGGAAGGCGATGCCGTCGAGCCCCGCCATGACCGCGTAGCTGTCGGTCACGCGCTTGTGCATGCCGGGCGGCCGGGCGCAGCCGAGCAGCACCTGCTTGTCGAGGAGTCGTTTACGTGCCTCGAAAAATATCCGCCCGACGTCGGCGGTTTCCGGCGTCATGAAGGTGCCGGCCTTGGCGTAGAACGGCATGACGACGACCAGTACCAGGGCATGCACGCCGTGGCGGGCGACGATGTCGAGCGCGTTGGTCTCGCCTACGATTCGCCCGTAATGCAGACCGATGACGATGTGCGGCACGATCTCCATCGTCGTCGTGCAGAGGGCGGCCAGCGTGGACTCGAAATCTTCGACCGGGCGGTCCAGGTGGTAAACGTCGCGGATCGTTTCTTGGGCGCCGATCACGTCCATCATGGCGGTGTCGACGCCGGCCGCTTCCATACGCTTGGCGCGCGTTTCGTCCATCAGCGCCGAATGCAGCGCGATCTTCAAATTCGGGAAATCACGTTTCAGCTTTTCGACCGTGGGCAGGAAGCGTTCGTACTGCACCTCGTTGCGCCGGTTCGATCCGCCCGACAGCAGGAAGCCCTTCATGTCCTGCAACTGGATCAGGTCGCGCACCTTGCGATCCAGCATCTCCGGGCTGGTCGCCGGGATCATCGGTTCCAGGATCTTGGCTTCGCAGTGATCGCACATCAGCGCGCAGCCGCCGGCCGTGATCGAAAACGCGGGGAAACTGTTCTTGGAACAACCCTGCATTTCGGTGGATGAGAATTCCTTGAAGGTCGGCGTCGAAAACCGGATCGGCCGCATCGTCGCAAAATCGGCGCGCTCGAACGCGTCGACCAGCGCACCGTCGAATTCGGCGTCTTCCAATTCCTCGATGGCGGAAACGCGCTCCAGCCAAGCCATCCGGTCGTGCCCTCAATATTTAGAATTTTCTAATATACCGTGCCATGCGTGGCAGATTAATTCAAATCGGTTTCGTTTTGACACGCATTCGGCGACGTTATAATTTAAGTTATAACATTATCCAAAAGGAAGCCTCCCATGTCTGCCACAGTGACGGTCCGCAAAATAGGCAATTCGCTCGGCGTGATCCTGCCGAAGGGAGGATTGGAGCGATTGCGCCTCGGGCAAGGCGATAAGCTGTTTCTCACGGAAACCACAGATGGTCTGCTCCTGACGCCATACGATGAGCGCTTCGGAAAACAAGTCGAATCGGCCGAACGCTTCATGAGCGAGTATCGCGATACGCTCCGCGAACTGGCAAAATGAACGAGCCGGAATGGCTCCTCAAGGGCGCGATCGTTACGGTTCATGAAGTGCTGATTGCCGAGCACGGCGGCACGGGCGGTACACGCGACGATGCGCTTCTCGAATCGGCCTTGGACCGGGCCAGAAGCCGGTGGGGATACGATCCGGGAGCATCGATTTTCGATCTCGCCGCGGCGTATGCATTCGGGTTGGCCCGCAATCATCCGTTCGTCGACGGCAACAAGCGCACCGCGCTCACGGCGGTCGCGATGTTTCTTTCGGTCAACGGGTATCGCTTCGTGCCCGATAAGGCCGAAGCCGTGGTCGTTTTCGTTCGCCTTGCCGCGGGAGAACTGTCGGAAGACGAATTGGCGCGCTGGATCGGGGCGAACGCGACCGAGGCGTGATCGATTACGGTGCAAGCACAACGCGGGCGGCATTCAGCACGGCCTCGCGCACGGGGCCGGGGCGCGGCGGATCGGCGAGCGTCGTGAACCAGGATTCTTCCACGTCCTCGTCGTCGACAAGGTCCGACGACAGGCTCCGCAAAATCGATTCGGCGGCCGGGGGCAACTGATCCGGGATCGGCTGCCCGGAAAGAACGCCCCAAAGGCCGGTCCAGCCCCGGGCCACGTTCCACGGGTGATAGCCGCCGCCGCCCAAAACCACGGCGCCCGGCGCCAACGCCACCACCCTCGATACCGCCCGCCATAGCGCGCCGTTCGACAGTTCCATTTTCGACAGCGGATCGCCCTTCAGGTTGTCGGCGCCGCAGGTGACGACCACGGCTTGTGGCGCCAGGCGCTCGCCCAAGGGCACGACCACGGACTCGATCAGGAAATCCAATTCTGAATCATTGAAACCGCGCGGCACGGGAATATTCAGGGCCGCACCCCCGGCCCGGTCGGACAGCAGGCCGGTGTGCGGCCAGCGGTTTTCCTCGTGGATCGACAGGGTGAAGACGGACGGATCGTCCTTGAACGCCTCTTCGACGCCGTCGCCGTGATGGGCGTCGAGATCGACGTAATAAATTCGCGTCAGCCCGGCATCCAGCAAGACATAGAGCGCCAAGACCGGGTCGTTGAAGTAGCAGAAGCCGCGCGCGCGGTTGCGAAAGCCGTGATGCGTGCCGCCGGCCGGATGGAAGGCAACGCCACCCGTCAGGGCATGCTTGGCGGCGGCGATGGCGCCGCCGCAGGTCGTCGCGGCGCGGGCCATCAAGCCGGGGAAGATCGGATTTTCCATGGTGCCGAGGCCGAAGCGTTCGCGCATGTCCGGCGTCGCGGACCGCGTCTTGTCGGCGGCGGCAACGGCGGCGATGTAGGCGGGATCGTGGAAGCGCGCGAGCTGCTCGGGCGTCGCCATGAGGACCTCGAGGTAGCGCCCGCCGTCAAACCAGCCGAGCAATTGGCACAGTTCCATCACCGTCGAAACCCGGGAGAAGGCGAGCGGATGATTGGCGCCGAACGCGGCGCGGCGGTAGACCTCGCTGCCGATGAAGACCGGCCCGACGGTCACGATGGGGCGATTCCCGCGCCGATCAAGCCGCTTCTGGTTAGAAGGTCGAGTGCCGGCTCGGCGCATGCCGCCGCCAGCCGCCGCCGCTCGGGGCATTTGCGTGCCTGACGCGCCGCTCGTCCCGGCTTGACGATGCCGAGCGCGCGCAGGCTCGCCGCCGTCGGGTATAGCGTCGCCTCCAGGAAGCGGTTCAAAAGGAATCGCACCGTGCGCGCGAAAACGAACCGGTCGAGCCGGCCCATGCCCGCGATGCGCACGTCCAAAAGCCGCCGTGCGGCGGCGATATGGCGCGCTTCGTCGCGATGGTGCAGTTGCAGCACCTGGCGCGCCACGGGGCAGATCGATTCGCCTGCGTCGGCGGCCTTCAGCGCCTTGACCGCGAAGGTGTCGGTCACCGACTCCCCGATGAAGACCATGGCCCAGAATTCCGCCGTCGCCGGGTCGAGCCGGTGCGCGGTCCACGTCAACAGCCCGGTCGGTCCCAACAAATGCACGCCCGACAGCCCGGCGCGCTCGATCATTTCCAGGAACATCAGGCCGTGCCCGGATTCCTCGCGGACTTCCTGTAGCATCACGCGCGCCTCGTCGGTGCGGTGCGCGAGGAACCCCTTCGCCGTCACCCGGCTGATCAGCAATCCTTCCAGCCACAGCCCGGCGGCGGCCAGCCGCGCGAATTCGGCATGGCTGAAGCGGAGGCGGAAGTCGTCGGCAAGGTCCGCCGGCACCTCGATTCCGCTCATGGACGCGAGCGAGGGCGGCAACCATGGCAGGCCGGGATCGGCGCCGTGCCATTCGACGGCGACGAGCGGATCGCGATAGCGCGCTCCGGCGTCGCCGAGCCTGCGGATCACGGCGCTCATGCGGGCACCTCGCGCGAGGACGCGCGGATTTCCGCGCCGACCAATCGCGGCATTACATCGGTTGCCAGCCGTTCGACGCAGGCGATGGTTTCGGCGCGCGACAGATCGCCGCCGCCGATTATCAGGCCGACGCGATCGAGCCCGGAATCCCTCAGGGCACCGAGACGTTTGGCGACATGGTCGGGATCGCCGACGGCGGCCAGTCCCAGCGTTTCGAGAACACCGAGACTCAGGACCTTGTCGAGCAGCGGCGCGATCCAACCGAGGGTGCGGTAATGTTCATATCCCGCCATGCGCTGCGTCAGGAACGGGCGCGAGACTTCCATGATCTGGCGATAGACCCAAAGGATGCCGTCCTCGGCGCGCTTGCGGGCGCGGGCGTGGTCATCGTTGCAGTAGACCGCCATCGTGAAGGACGTTTTGCCGTTGGGACGCAGCCGACGATAGCGTTTCAGGTCGGCGGCAACGATCGGCCAGGGCTTGAACGGTCCGGCCATGACGTCGAGGCCCAGTTCGGCGGCTAAGTCGAAACTTTCCGGGCTGACGGCGGCGAGCCAGCCGGCCGGGAAGGGATGCTCGGGCTTGGGCGAAACGTGCAAGGACTTGCCGTCCCGGATGACGCATCCGGTTTCGAATATGCGTGTCAGTTCGGCGAACCGCTCGCGGAACACGGCGCGGCTTTCGGCGGGCTTGACGCCGAAGGCTTCCAGTTCGGTTTGCGTCACGCCGCGCCCGACGCCCCATAGCGCGCGGCCCTTGGAAAGGATTTGCAGGGTCGCCAGCCGTTCGGCGACGCGCACCGGATCGTGGATGGTTAGCGGGATCACCGCGAAGCCGAGCCCGATACGCTGCGTTTCGCGGGCCATCGCCGCCAGCACCATGTCGGGCGCCGCCGACGTCGAATAGTCGCCAAGAAAGTGGTGTTCGGCCAGCCAGACCGCGCCCAGGCCTGCCCTATCGGCGGCGCGGGCCGTCGCCAACGCGTCCTCGACGCTGGACCGGGCGGTCGCTCCCGTGCCCGGCGGCGTCGGCAGTTCCATGAAAAGATCGATTTCCATGCGCGAGCGTGACCTTCAAGGGAGCGGAAGAATAGCACCGCAATGAATTACATGACAATTATCTAATATATAAACCGGGTTTGGCACGACGTTTGCTGTTCTTTCCGGTGGGACGGATTGTGGTCCCTTTTCGGAAGGGAGTGAATGCCATGCACGTCATGTTCGACAATGGCCAGGAGCTTCAAGGGTTCCTCGCCACCGACTTCGAAAATATGGCCGGAAGCACGGTTTCCGGCGCGGATCGCTCGACGGAAAGCCTGCGCCGGGTGAATCGGCTGGCCGACGACTGGGATCTCGAGGATCCGTTGATCGACCTCGACAACCTGTTGGGCTGAGGCGCCGGCCCGGCAGGTTTTGCCGGAAACGCCGTCAACCGCCGTGCCGCGTCTGGACGTCGACCACGGTCAGGGCGGTCATGTTGACGATGCCGCGCGCGGTGACCGCCGACGTGAGAATGTGGGCCGGTTTCGCCGTGCCAATCAGAATCGGCCCGACCGATAGGCCGTCGCCAAGCGCCTTCAGTAGGTTGAACGAGATGTTGGCGGCGTCGAGCCCCGGCATTACCAGCAGGTTCGCCTGACCCTTCAGCCGCGAATTCGGGAAAATCCGGTTGCGGATATTCTCGTCGACTGCGGCGTCCCCGTTCATTTCTCCGTCTACCTCGAGATCCGGTGCCCGATCGGCGAGGATGCGCACCGCCTCGCGCACCTTCAGGGAGGATACCGAATCGCTGGTGCCGAAGGTGGAATGGGAAAGCAACGCCGCCCTCGGCGTCTCGCCGAACCGCTTCACGTGCTCGGCCGCCAGCAGCGTCGTTTCCACCAGTTCTTCAACCGAGGGGTCGAAGGTCACGTGCGTGTCGCAGATGAAGAAGGTACCCTTCGAGAGGATCAGTGCCGCCAGCGCCGAAACGTGACAGACGCCGTCGGCCCGGCCGACGATGTCGAGAACGTGCTTGAGGTGAACGTGGTACTGGCCGTTGGTGCCGCAGATCATGGCATCGGCCTCGCTTTTCTCGACCATCAGGGCCGCGATGACCGTATTGTTCGTGCGCACCACGGTCTTGGCGATATCTGGCGAAGCGCCCTTGCGCTGCATCAGTTCGTGATAGCGCCCCCAATAGGCGTCATAGCGCGGATCGTCCTCGGGGTTCACGATCTCGCAGTCCTTGCCGAGCCGCATGCGAAGGCCCAGGCGCTCGATCCGTTTAGCCACCACTTCGGGCCGGCCGATCAGGATCGGCTTCGCCAGGCGTTCGTCCAGCACGACCTGCACGGCGCGGAGAACCCTTTCGTCCTCGCCTTCGGCATAAGCGACGCGCTTGGGATCCTTGCGGGCGCCCTCGAAGATAGGCTTCATCAACATGCCCGAGCGGAAGACGAACTGGCCGAGCTGGTCGTGATAAGCGTCGAAGTCCCGGATCGGGCGCGTGGCGACGCCGGATTCCATCGCCGCCTTGGCGACGGCGGAGGCGACGACCACGATCAGGCGCAGGTCGAACGGTTTCGGAATTAGGTAGTCGGGGCCGAATACCAGTTCCTCGCCCACATAGGCGGCGGCGACGATGTCGGTCGTTTCGGCGGTCGCCAGGTCGGCGATGGCTTGCGCCGCCGCGATCTTCATTTCCTCGTTGATGGTGGTGGCGCCGACGTCGAGCGCACCCCGGAAGATGAACGGGAAGCACAGCACGTTGTTGACTTGGTTCGGGTAGTCGGATCTGCCCGTGGCGATGATGGCGTCCGGGCGCGCGGCCTTGGCGATGGCCGGATCGATCTCGGCGACCGGATTGGCGAGCGCCAGGATGAACGGCTTCGGCGCCATGGTTTTGACCATGTCGGCGGTCAGGATGCCGGGCGCCGACAATCCCATGAACACGTCGGCGCCGTTCATGGCCTCGGCGAGCGTGCGGAAATTCGTGTCGGCGGCGTAGCGTGCCTTGTGCGGGTTCATCTCCTCGGTGCGGCCTTTGAAGACGACGCCTTTGTGGTCGACCAGGACGATGTTCGCGGGATCGATGCCCAGTTTGACGAGAAGATCGAGGCAGGCGATGCCGGCGGCGCCGCCCCCGGTCGACACCAGTTTCACGTCGCTCATCTTCTTTTCGACCACGCGCAGGCCGTTCAGCATCGCCGCCGCGACGACGATAGCGGTCCCGTGCTGATCGTCGTGGAAGACGGGAATGTTCATGCGCTTGCGCAGTTCGCTTTCGACTTCGAAGCAATCCGGTGAACGGATGTCTTCCAGGTTGATGGCGCCGAAGGTCGGCTCCAGGCTGGCAACGATGTCGATCAGCTTCTTGGGGTCGGTTTCGTTGATTTCGATGTCGAAGACGTCGATGCCGGCGAACTTCTTGAACAGCACCGCCTTGCCTTCCATGACGGGTTTCGATGCCAGCGCGCCGATCGCGCCCAGGCCTAGCACTGCCGTGCCATTCGTGATGACGCCGACGAGGTTCGCGCGCGCGGTCAGGTTCGCGGCTTCGGCCGGGTCCCTGACGATCGCGTTACAGGCGAAGGCGACGCCCGGCGAATAGGCGAGGGCGAGGTCGCGCTGGGTGGCGAGCGGCTTGGTCGCCGTGATCGCCAGTTTTCCCGGTTTGGGCAGACGGTGATATTCGAGGGCCATCTCCTCGAGGGTGTCGGACTTGGCCATGCCGATGTTTCCCGTGGGTTTTGATGCCGGAGTCATGCAATTGGACGGTCGTGCCTCGGTTTGGCGCGGCCGCCGGTTCGCAAGGGTGCAAGGGAATCGCCCCCCTCGCAACCGGATTCGGCTTCCGGCGCGGATTGCCACGTCCCCCAGGCGGTCGTTAGATTGGGGGCATCGGCGACACCACCCCTTGCACCGAATAGGAATTGCCTTGAATTCGTCCGTAGCCCCGCCTTCGCGCGTTCCCGCCGTAATCGGCCATCGCGGCGCCGCGGGCCATGCGCCCGAAAACACCCTGGTGTCGATTCGGAAGGCCGCCGAGTTGGGCGCTCGGTGGGTCGAGTTCGACGTCAAGCTGACGCTGGATCGCGAATTGATCCTCTTTCACGACGACACGCTCGATCGCACGACGGACGCAAAGGGTTCGGTCGCGATCAGGACGATCGCCGAAATAAGAAATCTCGATGCCGGCGCCTGGTACGAGAAGCGCTTTGCCGGCACGCGGGTACCGACGTTGACGGAAGCGCTGGGCGAGCTTGCCAACCTCGGTCTCGGCGCCAACGTCGAAATCAAGCCGTCGCCGGGCCAGGAGGTCGAAACCGCCCAGGCCGTGGCGCACTTCCTGCGGAACCGTTGGCCGTCGCATCTGCCGGCGCCGGTGATTTCCAGCTTCAGGATGGAATCGCTGGCTGCCGCCCAGACCGTGGCGCCGGAGATCGAGCGCGCAGCCCTGTTTTCGCGCTTGCCCGATGATTGGCAGCGCCAGGCTCGGGCATTGGATGCAAAGGCCATCCACGCTTCGGAACGGCACATGACCCGCGACAAGGCGAATTCGATCAAGGGCGCAGGATTCCCGCTCCGTTGCTACACGGTCAACGACGCGAAGCGCGCGGGGGCTCTGTTCGGGTGGGGCGTCGACGCGATTTTCACGGATTATCCCGACCGTATACCGGGAAGATGACGGCCGGCCGCGCGATATCACGAAACAGTCATAAATTCGTAACATTGGCGATTGACGGGCTTTTCATGCCCCGGATACGGTGAACCTGTTGGCCCCGGCCCGGCGATGTTGTTCGCCTTGCTGAAGTCCGGAATGGCCACGTTCGGACCCCACCAATGGGTCCATCAGGGAGGGAAAACATGCTTTCGACCGATATCCGCCTGCCTCGTTTCGTTGCCGCCGCAGCGCTCGCCGCCGCCGGCATTTTGGGCACGGCATTCGCTCAACCGGCCGCCGCCGACGACTGCAAGAATCGCGGCAGCCTCGATGCGCTTTACTGCGACGAAGACAAGGATCTGACCGCCGATTCGCCGAAAGACAAGAGCAAGTGGAAGAATCCGTCGACGCTGGTCTTTACCTATACGCCCGTCGAGGATCCGGCCGTCTACAAGGACGCGTTCGCCGACTTTCAGGCGTATCTTGCCAAGGTCACCGGCAAGAAGGTGATTTATTACACGGTGCAGTCGAACGCGGCCGAAGTCGAAGCCATGCGCTCGGGGCGCCTGCACATCGCCGGATTTTCCACGGGGCCGACCGGCTTCGCGGTGAACCTCGCAGGATACGTGCCGATCGCGGTCAAGGGTTACGCCGACCAGTTCCAGGGCTACAACCTGATCGTCATCGTCAAGAAAGACAGCCCGTTCCAGAAGATGTCCGACCTCAAGGGCAAGAAGGTCGCGCACACCTCGGCGTCCTCGAACTCCGGCAACATCGCGCCGCGCGCCTTGTTCCCGAAACAGGGCCTGGTTCCCGACAAGGACTACAAGGTTCTTTATTCCGGCAAGCACGATCAGTCGGTGCTGGGCGTCAATTCCGGCGACTACGATGCGGCGCCCGTGGCGTCCGACGTGTTCGACCGCATGGCCGCGCGCGGCACGGTGAAGGCGGAAAACTTCCGCATCATCTACAAAAGCCCGCGCTTTCCGACGTCCTCGTTCGGCTACGCCCACGACCTGCATCCCGATCTGGTCGCCAAGATCAAGAAGGCGTTCACCGACTTTCGCTTCCCGGAAAAAATGAAGAAGCAGTTCGGCGGCGCCGATCGCTTCTTCCCCGTCACCTACAAGCAGGACTGGGAAGTCATCCGCGACATCGCGGCGGCGACCGGAACGGCCTACAGCAAGTCCGACCTCGACAAGCTCGCGGCGAAGGAAGCGGCGAAGAAGAAAAAGAAGTAAGGCGGGACAGGGTCGTTGAATCGATTGTCCCAGGCGGATAACGGGAGCGAGCGGGCCCAGGATGCCCGCTCGCTCCGTATCCGTAGTCTCAGCAAGGAATACGTCCGCGGCCGCCCGGTGCTGACCGACATCGACCTCGATGTCGCGGGCAGCGGCATGACCGCGATCATCGGGCCTTCCGGCACCGGCAAAAGTACGCTGATCCGCTGCATCAACCGCCTGGTCGAACCGACCGGCGGCGAAATCCTGTTCATGGGACAGGACCTGGCGAAGCTGCATGGCAAGGCCCTGCGCATGGCCCGGCGCCGGATCGGCATGGTGTTTCAGGAATACAACCTGGTCGAACGCCTCAGCGTGGTCGAGAACCTGCTGTGCGGACGCCTGGGCTACGTGCATCCGCTTTTGGCCTGGATGCGCCGGTTTCCCCAGGACGACATCGATCGTGCGTTTCAGTTGCTCGAAACCGTCGGCCTCGCCGATTTCGCGCGCCAGCGCGCCGACGCGCTCTCCGGCGGCCAGCGCCAGCGCGTCGGCATCGCCCGCGCCGTGATGCAGCAGCCGCGCCTGCTGTTGGCCGACGAACCGACCTCGTCGCTCGATCCCAAAACGTCGGTCGAGATCATGGAACTGATGGTCGCACTTGCCGGGCGCGACGATATCCCCGTAATCGTCAACATTCACGACGTCGAACTGGCGCGGCGGTTCGCGAAAAGGGTCGTCGGCATGTCGGGGGGGCGGATCGTTTTCGACGGCCCGCCCGGCGATCTGACCGACGATCATCTGAAGACGATCTACGGCGGCGAGAAGTGGCTCCAGGGATGAGTGCGGCAGGCACGGTCCATCATACGTTGGCGACGCCCAGTTGGCCGAAGCGGATCGCCTGGGTCGCGACGTTCGCCTATATTGCCTACGCGGTATCGCTGCTCGACATCACCTGGGCGCGATTCGTCGACGGCATCGGCCACGGCGCGGAATTTATCGGGCGCATGGTGCCGCCGAATTTCGAACGCTGGCAGCTTCTGGTCAACGATCTCGGGGAAAGCCTGCAAATCGCCATTATTGCGTCGGCGGCAGGCATTCTCCTGTCGTTGCCGATCGGGCTTCTCGCCGCACGGAATTTGATGCCGGGCTGGATAACGTGGCCGGCGCGCGCATTGATCGCGATATGCCGGTCGTTCCATCCGGTGATCGTCGCCATCCTTTTCGTGAAAGCGGTGGGGTTCGGGGCTTTGGCGGGGATATTGGCTCTTGTCGTCGCTTCCATCGGCTTCATCGGAAAACTGTTTGCCGAGGCCATCGAGGAAATTTCCTTGAAGCAGGTGGAGGCCGTGCGTGCGACCGGCGCCGGGTTTTCCAACGTGATCTTCTTTTCCGTTCTGCCTCAGGTGTTCGCCCGATTCATCGGCTTTTCGACCTATCAGCTCGATTCCAACCTGCGTAATTCCACCATGGTCGGGATTGTCGGCGCCGGCGGCATCGGCGGCACGCTGTTCGCCGCGTTCCAGCGGTTCGATTACGATTTCGTTTGCGCGATCCTGCTGTCCATCATCGGCCTGATCATGATTTCCGAGGTGATTTCGGCCAGATTGCGGGCGACGTTCCAGTGAGCGTCGAGGCCGTCCTCCAGCGTAACGTGCAGTGGCATCGCTTCACCCGGCAGGAGCGGCTGGCGAGGTTCGCGGCCTATCTGGGGATTGTCGCCGCGATCGTGGTTTCGCTTCGGACTATCGAAATCATCCCCGAGTTCATTTACGACGCGCCGCAGCAGATCGGCGATCTATTTTCGCGCATGTGGCCGCCGGCGCATGGTTTCTATGCCAAAGGCGTGCACGAAGCCCTGGTCGAAACGATCCACATCGCGACCCTCGGCACCGTCTTGACCGTGTTCCTGGCGCTGCCCGTCGGCCTAATGGCGGCCAACAACATCACGCGCAACCCGGTGCTGAATTATTTCGCGAAACTGATTTTGGTATCGTCGCGTTCGGTCAATTCGCTCGTCTGGGCGCTGCTGTTCGTGGCGATCTTCGGGCCGGGCGCGCTCGCCGGGACCATCACCATCGCCTGCCGCTCCGTCGGTTTCGTCGGCAAGTTGTTCGCCGAGGCCCTGGAGGAAGCGACGCCGGGGCCAATTGAGGCGCTGACCGCGGCCGGCGCGCCGTGGCTCAGCGTCGTCACCAAGGGTTATTGGCCCCAGGTGCAGCCGGCGTTCTGGTCGATCATGCTGTTTCGTTGGGACATCAACGTGCGCGAGTCGGCCGTTCTCGGCCTCGTCGGCGCGGGCGGCATCGGCATGGTGCTGGACGATTCCATGAATCTGTTTCAATGGGACCGGGTGGCGATCATCCTGCTCGCGATCTTTTCCATCGTCATCCTGGCGGAAATCGCCGTGACCTGGATCCGCAAGCGAATCATCTGAACGGAATCTAGAAGCCTTTCGCCATCGCGTCGGCGACGGCGTTTTGCTCGGCTCCGGTCATGGCGAGGCCGCATTTGGTCCGCCGCCACAGCACCGCGTCGGCGTCGCGGGCCCATTCTTCCCGCATCAGGAAATCGACCTCGCGGGCATAAAGACCGCCGCCGAACCCGCGACCTAGGTCGGCCATCGAGTTTGCGTCGCCCAACAGCGAGTCCGCGCGCGTGCCGTGCCGGCGGGCGAGCGCGCGGGCGAGCGCCGGGTCCAGCCACGGGCGGCGTCGGCAAAGGCCGGCGAGGAATCCCTCGAAATCGGCGTTCGCCATGTCGCCGCCGGGCAGCGGCGCCGTCGCCGTCCACGCGGGCCCGAGGCCGTCGAATCGGGGTGCAAGGCGGGCAATCGCGTCTTCGGCCAGTTTCCGGTAGGTCGTGATCTTGCCGCCGAGGATCGTGAGCGCGGGGGCGCCGGCGGCATCGTCCATTTCCAGCGCCCAGTCGCGGGTGACTTTCGACGGATCGCCTTCGTCGTCGTCGAACAGCGGCCGCACGCCGGCATAGGACCACACCGCGTCGGCCGGCCCGATCCTTTTTGCGAAGTAGCCGTTCACCGTGTCGCACAAGTATCGGGTTTCCGCCGGGTCGATCGCCACCGTCGCCGGGTCGCCCGCGAAGGAAACGTCCGTGGTGCCGATCAGGGAAAAATCATCGTGAAAAGGCAAAACGAAGACGATGCGCTTGTCCGCATTTTGCAGGATGTAGGCGTGAGGGCCGTCGTAAAGGCGCCGGACGACGATGTGGCTGCCCTTGACCAGCCGGATGCGCCGCCGCGTGTTGGAACCGACGACCCCGGCCGCGACTTCGCTGACCCAGGGGCCGGCGGCGTTGACGACGGCGCGGGCCCGGATTTCCGTCAAGCCGCTGTCGCTTCCCTTGAGGACGGCCCGCCAAACGTCGCCGTCACGTCGCGCAGACACGACGGCCGTATTCGGCCGCACGTCGGCGCCTCGGTCGCGCGCGGCGATCGCGTTCAGGATTGTCAGCCGGGCGTCGTCGACCCAGCAATCGGAATACGTGAATGCGGGTTCCGTCGTGTCGGCCAGCGGCCGGCCGGCGGGGTGGCGGCCGAGGTCGATCCGGCGCGATCGGGGCATCGACGTGCCCAAGGCCAGCGCGTCGTAGATATAAAGCCCGAGCCGGACCAGCCACGCCGGGCGCACCTGGTTCCGATGCGGCAGCACGAACTCCAGCGGCCAGACGATGTGCGGCGCCTTTTTCAGCATCACGTCGCGCTCGCGCAACGCCTTGCCGACCAGGCCGAACTCGTAATGTTCCAGATAGCGAAGCCCGCCGTGGATCAGCTTGGAGCTCGCCGAGGACGTGGCGCCGCCCAAATCGCCCTTGTCGCAGAGCAGCACCTTCAGGCCGCGCCCGGCGGCGTCGCAGGCGATTCCGGCGCCATTGATGCCGCCGCCGATAATCAGCATGTCGAAAGGGTTGGCGGGCTCGGTCATTGGCGAAACGATGCAAAACGCTGTGTGGCGGAGGAAGTGGCCGGGCGCTAGGGTCTTGGCCACAGGGGCGGCGGAGTTTACCACCGCCGCCGCTTCGGGCAAGGTTGGGCAAAATCGGGAAGACCTGGCTCCGTGCCCGGGATGTCAAGCAAGACAGAGGATGGAACAGCGATGAAAGCGATCCGCGCCGCCGCTTACGGAGGGGCCGAAAACCTCCGCTTGGACGAAATCGACCGGCCGACGCCCGGCGAAGGCCAGGCCTTGGTCAAAATCGCCTACGCGGGCGTCAATTTCATCGACGTCTACATGCGCGACGGGCTTTACAAGTCGCTCAAGACCTACGCGCAGAAGCCGCCGTTCGTGCTCGGCATGGAAGGGTCAGGGACGGTCGAGTCCGTGGGCCCGGGCGTGACCGACGTGAATGTCGGCGATCGAGTCGCTTACTGCATCGAACTCGGCAGCTACGCGGAATACGCGGTCGTGCCGTCGTGGAAATTGGTGCCGGTGCCGAGCGACTTCGATATGAAGGTGGCGACGGCGCTGCAGCTTCAGGGATCGACCGCGCATTACCTGTCGCATTCGTTGTTTCGGTTGGAGCCGGGGCATTCCTGCCTGATTCACGCGGGTGCGGGCGGCGTCGGCCAATTGCTGATCCAACTCGCCAAGGCGCGTGGCGCTACGGTGTTCACCACGGTCGGCACGCCGGCGAAAGCCGAGATCGCCAAGCGGCGCGGCGCCGATCACACCATTCTCTACCGCGAGGAAGATTTCCGCGAGCGGGTGATGGAGATCACCAAGGGAGAAGGCGTTAACGTCGTTTACGATTCCGTCGGCCAGGACACGATCATGGGCAGTATGCGGAGCCTCAAGCGCCGGGGCGTCATCTGTAATTTCGGCGCCAGCTCCGGGGCGGTGACGTCGGTCGACCCCTTGGATCTTGCCGAGGCGGGATCGGTGTTCTTCACCCGGCCGCATCTGGCGCATTACATCGCCACGGCCGAGGAACGGCGCGGCCGCATGAATGACCTGTTCGAATTGGTCAAAACCGGCAAGCTCGAGGTCGCGATCGACAAGGTGTTTCCGCTCAAGGACGCGGCCGACGCCCATCGCACGATCGAAGGCCGGCTCACGACCGGGAAGCTGCTGCTGGACGTGGCCGGGGCATAACCGCCCCGTAGCCACTTCCCTTCGCGGTTCAAAACCCCCACCATGGCGCCGCCCGGGCGACGCGCCCGGATGCCTTCCGGGAGGCGTCGTCCTTGAACGGGATATTCTTCGCCATCGTCCTGATCGCCTTCGTCGGCGCGGCGATCCGCCAGATTTTCGGTCCGGCCGCCGAACCCTCGCCGATGGAAGCGCTCGGCAAGGCGATGATCGACGCGGCGGGGGCTTCCGTGACGCTGGCCATCGGCCTTGTCGGCGTGATGGCGCTGTTCCTCGGCCTGATGAAGGTCGCGGAACAAGGCGGGCTCCTGGTCATCATAGCCCGGACCGTGCGGCCGCTGATGGTGCGCCTGTTCCCCGAGGTCCCTCCCGACCACCCGGCGATGGGCGCGATGATCCTGAACATCTCGGCCAACGTGCTGGGGCTGGGCAACGCGGCGACGCCGTTCGGCATCCGCGCTATGCAGGAATTGGACACGCTCAACCGCCACAAGGGCACGGCGACCAACGCCATGGTCCTGTTCCTGGCGATCAACACGTCCAGCGTGACCCTGCTGCCGACCGGGGTGATCGCGCTGCGCGCCGCGGCCGGTTCGGCCGACCCGGCGGGCATCGTCCCGACGACGCTGTTCGCCACGCTGGTTTCAACGACGGTCGCGATCCTGGTCGCGAAGCTGCTGGAGAAACGCTGGGCGGCGCCGACGGGAGAAAGGGACGCGGCAGCGGAAAAGCAACCGGAGGGCGAAGCGTTGCCGGCCGAGGCGAGCGAAACCTATCCAGCATGGATATCGATCGTCGTGCTCGGCTCCATCGTCCTGCTGATCCCGCTCACCATTCTCTACGGCAAGGCCATCGCGCCTTGGATCGTGCCGGGGCTGATGGTCGGGCTGCTGGCCTTCGGCGTCTACAAGCGGGTGCGCGTCTACGAAGCGTTCGTCGAGGGCGCCAAGGACGGATTCCAGGTCGCGCTCAAGATCATTCCTTATCTGGTCGCGATCCTGGTCGCGGTTGCGATGTTCCGTGCCAGCGGCGCGATGGATGCCGTCGTCGGCCCGATCGCCGCCGTGACGACTCACTTCGGGCTGCCCGCCGAGGCCCTGCCGATGGCGCTGCTGCGCCCGCTTTCCGGGTCGGGCGCCTACGGCATCCTGGCGTCCACCATCCAGAACCCGGCCATCGGCCCGGACAGCTACACGGGGTACTTGGTCAGCACGATCCAAGGTTCGACCGAGACGACGTTCTATGTGCTGGCGGTCTACTTCGGTGCGGTCCAGATCCGTCGCATGCGCCATGCGCTCGCCGCCGGGCTTTCCGCCGATTTCGCCGGCATCGCGGCGGCGGTGGCGGCCTGTCTTTATCTTTACGCCGCCTGACCCTTGCGGGACGGGGCCTCGTCGGTTATTGAGGCCGCTCAACCGGAGTCCGAAGGAGGTCCGACATGCCCGATGAAGTCCACGTCGCCCACATCCTAATCATGCACAAGGACTCCGAGAGGTCCTCGTCCGCACGCACGCGCGAAGAGGCGGCGGAGGAAATCGAGGCGCTGAAGAAGCAGATCGCCGGCGGGGCCGATTTCGCCGATCTGGCGACGGAAAATTCCGACTGCCCGTCGGCGTCCGACGGCGGCAACCTCGGCACGTTCGGGCGCGGCGCCATGGTCCCGGAATTCGAGGAAGCGGCCTTCAAGCTCGAGGTCGGTCAGCTCAGCGACGTCGTCGAAACCGATTTCGGCTATCACCTGATCTATCGCGTCGCCTGAAACGAAAAAGCCGCCCAGGCCCGACGGGCCGGGGCGGCTTTCCTTGGCGTCGTCGATTTATTTTATGCCGTTCATGAACGCGATGAGTTCGCGATTGAAACGCGGCGCGTCTTCCCAGAACGGGGAATGGCCGACGCCTTCGTAAAACGATGCCTTGGCGCCCGGCACCGTCGCGACCAGGTATTTGCCAAGGCCGATGCCGAGAATCCGGTCCTCGACGCCGTGGGTCACCAGGGTCGGCACCTTGACCGCCTTGAGTGCTTCTTCGTAGGGCGCGGGCCGGCGCAGCCAGCCGCGGATCTTCGGCGGCACGACCATGTTGAAGGCCAGCATTTCCTCGAATTCCGTCGCCGTCGGCTGTTTCTCGAAGCAGCCGTGGATGAAAGCCTTGGTCGCCTCGATGTTTTGCGCCAAGTCCTCGGTGAAGGTCTTGGGGATCAAGGGCATGGCGGAACCGAAGTGCTTCTTGTCGGAATTGCCGGCGCCGCCGACGAAGTTGAGGCCGCCGATTTTCGTGTCACCGTATTTCTTCAGGTAATCGCTGGCGATGCGCGAACCGTAGGACCAGCCGACCAGCACCGGCTTCTTCAGGTTCGCGGTCTGGATGACCGCGTTCAATTCCTCGGCGAATTTTTCCCAACTGTTGTAGAGCTTTGGGTCCATGATCTTGTCGGACCCGCCGTGGCCGCGAAAATCGTAGCTGATCATGCGGAACTGCTTGGCCAGCGCCGGATCCTTGAGCTGCTTGGTCCATGACAGGTGGCTCTGCATGAATCCGTGGATAAAGACGATTTCCTTGCCGGCGGGGTTGCCCCATTCCTGGGCGCTGATGTTCACGCCGTCCGGCGTTTTCACCGTGAACGATTTGTAGGTCTGCGAGTAGGCGGGGACGGCGGCGAACAAAATGGCGCCGACGATCGCCATTCGGGCGATGCGCGCAAGCATGGTACCTCTCAATTCTTATGAGCGATTCGTAGCATCGGAATTTTAGGTGCCGATCGCGCGCAACTGTGTAATCCAGATGACAAAAGCCATCGATTCTTCGGCTGGCGTAGCGTCGCTGTCGGCCGCGCCAGCCTAAAGAATCTTCAGTTCACTAGAATAAATGCCGTCGCGATCTTCGATCTCGACCACCCAGATATCCGGATCGCGTTTCAATTGCCGCGCGATATAGGCGTCCGCGTCCGCCTCGGCGACCGGGTCGGGGCCGGTGCCTTTCATCCAGGCGAGATCCCCTTCGGGCGTGCGAGCCTGGCTCAGCACGGTCGCCCCCGCGCCCGGCTTGACGATCTTCAGCAATACCGCGCCCGCGTCTGGATCGCCCTTGCGCACCACGACCAGCGGCAGGCCCTTGGCGTTGCACAGGTGGATTTGGGCACTGACCCAGATTCCGGTTTTCAGGCGATCGGCGCGAAGCATGCGGGCAATCTAGCCGAACCGGTGGCCGGCACCAAACTTCCTTGTTTGGCGGGGCCGGCGGGCGATACTGAGAAGGAATCCATGCCACGACGAGGCTTCCCGATGTTCACGCTCAGCGGCACGCTCAAGTCCGACACCCGCCATATCGTCACCTGGGACCTGTGCCAGGTTCTGTTGATGAACGACCGCCAGTATCCATGGCTGATCCTGGTGCCCGAACGGGAGGGCCTGCGCGATCTTTATCAATTGGCCGACGCCGACAAGCCGAACATGACGGCGGAAATCGACCGGGCGACCAAGGCGCTGGTCAGGCTTCATACGCCGGACAAGATGAACGTGGCCTCGCTCGGCAACGTGGTGCCGCAATTGCACGTGCATGTCATCGCCCGCTTCAAGACCGACGCCGCGTGGCCGCGCCCGGTGTGGGGCGTGAAGCCGATTCAACCCTACGCGGAGGCCGAACTCACCGAAACGATGGCGGCGCTGAAGAAGGAACTGGCCTGATCCGACTCAGGCGTTCTTCGCGGACGCCGCCTTGCGGATTTCGGCCAGCGTCGTTCGCGGCGTGATGCCGTCGGGGTCGATGCGGACCTCGATCACCGCCGGCTTGTTCGCCTTCAGGGACCGTTCGAAGGCGGGCGCGAAATCCTCGGTCCTATCCACCGTCTCGCCGTGGGCGCCGTAGGCGCGGGCCAGTGCGGCGAAATCGGGATTGACGATATCGGTGCCGCTGACGCGACCGGGGTATTCCCGTTCCTGGTGCATGCGGATGGTGCCGTAGATGCCGTTGTTGACGACGACGACGATCACGTTGGCGCCGTATTGCACGGCGGTGCCCAGTTCCTGGCCGGTCATCTGATAGCAACCGTCGCCGGCGAAGCAGACGACCGTGCGCTCCGGATACTCGCGCTTGGCGGCGACGGCGGCGGGCAGGCCGTAGCCCATCGACCCGCTGGTCGGCGCCAGTTGCGAATTGCGTGCCCGGTACTGATAGAAGCGATGCACCCAGACGGTGTAATTGCCGGCGCCGTTGGTGAGGATGGCGTCCTCGGGCAGGGTCTCGCGCAGCCATTTCACGATTTCCGCCATCTGCACGGCGCCGGGCGAGCGGGTCGGTTCGATCCACGCCAGATATTCGGCGTGAGCGGCTTTCGCGGTGTTTGCCCACGGCGGGTTCGCGACCGGCGCCATCGCCTTGGCCGCCGCCGCGAAGGCGCGCGGGCCGGCGTTGATCGCCAACGTCGGGCTATAGACCCGGCCCAGTTCCTCGGCGCCCGCATGGACATGGACGAACGCCTGTTTCGGCACCGGCAGGTCGAGCAGCGTATAGATGCCGGTGGTCATCTCGCCCAGGCGCGGTCCGGCGACGATCAGCAGATCCGATTCCTTCACGCGCGCCTGCAATTTCGGATTGATGCCGATGCCGACGTCGCCCGCGTAATTCGGATGGCGGTTGTCGAACAGGCCTTGGCTGCGGAACGAAACGCCGACCGGCAGGCTATTGGCTTCCGCGAATGCCTTGATGTCGGCCATGGCCTTGTCGTCCCAGCCGCTGCCGCCCAGCATCAGGAACGGCCGTTTCGACGCCGCCAGCATCTCGCGCAGCTTCGCCATGTCGTCCGGTCCCGGATGGGCCTCGATCTTGGCGTACCGGCGTGTCGCCGGAGCGACGACCCGGTCGCGCAGCATGTCCTCGGGCAGCGCCAGGACCACCGGGCCGGGTCGCCCCGAAGTCGCCACGTGAAAGGCGTGTCCGACGTGCTCGGGGATGCGCTCGGCGTCGTCGATCTGGGCGACCCACTTGGCCATCTGGCCGAACATGCGCCGGTAGTCGATCTCCTGGAACGCCTCGCGTTCGACCAGGCCGCGCCCGACCTGGCCGATGAACAGGATCATCGGCGTCGAATCCTGGAAGGCGATATGCACGCCGGCGCTGGCGTTGGTGGCGCCGGGCCCGCGTGTCACGAAACAGACACCCGGCTTGCCGGTGAGCTTGCCGTAGGCCTCCGCCATGTTGGCGGCGCCGCCTTCCTGGCGGCAGATGATGTAGCGGATCGAGTTGCGCTGGGCGTAGAGCGCGTCGAGCGCGGCGAGATAGCTCTCGCCCGGCACGCCGAAGATCGTGTCGGTGCCATGGATGCGCAACTGGTCGATCAGAACCTGAGCGCCGCTGCGACGCGGATGGGCCGTGGTCATGATCAATCCCTTAATTCGTGGGTGAGAAGGAGGCTGACACCAATATCTTGTCCTTCTCGTAGAGCGCGAGAAACTCGCGCAGCCTGCCGGGCTGCAGTTCGTAGGTACGATGGTCGACAATCATGGACATTCCTCCAATTTACAGGCCGATTGTCTTACCGAGTCGGTGCGATCTCAACCCTCGCTGAATGGTGGACACCTCCAACGAAACAGCGCATAAAGTGCGGCATTGCGACACTGGCCGAAAGAATCGGCGCAGTCGCGGGGCGCGATTTCCGGTCAACGTCTTTCCGTGAGCTTCTTGGTCATCTGTCAAATGTCGACGAAACGCTTGGGCCCAGTCGTCCAGCAAGCGCTCGCCGGATTCCGCTCTAACTTTCCTCCAGCCCCGAGCTTCGAATGAGTCGTAAATTGTTTGTGGGCAATCTGCCCTATTCGGTCACGTCTGAGCGTTTGCAGGAAGCCTTCTCTCAGTTCGGCACCGTTACTTCTTCAAAGGTGATCGTTGATCGCGAGACCGGCCGCAGCCGCGGCTTCGCTTTCCTCGAAATGGAAACGGATGACCAAGGTGCGTCGGCCATGCAGGCCATGAACGGCGCGTTGCTGGACGGCCGCTCGATCGCGGTGCGCGAAGCTGTCGAGCGTCAGCCCGGCGGCGGTGGCGGCGGCGGGTTCGGTGGCGGCGGTGGCGGCGGCGGCCGTGCCGGCGGCGGCTTCCGGCCGCGCGGCCCGCGTCCGCCTTATGGCGGCGGCGGTGGTGGCGGCTACGGCGGCGGCGGTGGCGGTGGCTATCGCGGCGGCGGTGGTGGCGGCTACGGCGGCGGCGGCGGCAGTGGCGGCGGTGGCTACCGCGGCGGCGGTGGTGGAGACGGCGGCCCGATGCGCGATCGCCGTGCCGACTTCTCCGGCGGACCGCCGAGCGGCGGGTTCGACAACAGTGGCGGCCCTGGTGCCCCGCCGGCTGGCGATTTTGGTCGTCCGCCGCGTCGGCGCGAAGGTGGCCCTGGCGGCGGCGCCGATCGCCCGCGGCGCGAGCGCGACTACGAGCCCCGCAAGCGCGGCTTCGACGACGATCAATAGGTCTCGTCTCGGGAACTCTCGAACGGAAACGCCGGAGGATATTCCTCCGGCGTTTTTGTTCGCACGCCGGACGGCGGTGCTAGACTGGTCCGACCTGAAGACCAGGAGGTCGAGATGAAGCGACGCACCGCGCTCGTGGGCTCCCTGGCGGCCTTGGCCGCCACCACGCCAGCCAGGGCGGCCGACCTGCCGGTCGACCTGCAGCTCGTCCTCGCGGTCGACGTCTCGCGATCGATCGACGAGGTCGAAGCCGAGCTGCAACGGCGCGGCTATATCGACGCGCTGACCAACGATCGCATCATCGACGCCATCCTGTCGGGCGAGCACAGGCGCATCGCGCTCTGCTACACCGAGTGGGCGGGCACGCACTACCAGGTGGTGGTGATCGACTGGTCGGTGATCGACAGCGCGGCCGAGGCGCGGCGCTTCGCCGAAAAGCTCAGCGAAGCGCCACGTCAGTCGCAGAGCTGGACGGCGGTCGGCGCCGCGCTCGCTCATGCCGGCCAGCGCGTCGACGGTTCGGGCTTCACATCCAAGCG
>CAZDFF010000017.1:0-24012 GCA_964504425.1 uncultured Hyphomicrobiales bacterium | reverse complement strand
GACTACCTCGACGCCGCCAAGGCCTTCGAACAGGCGATCGGCGTGGCGCCTTGGGTCGCCGCCTACCATTACAACCGCGGTCTGGTCCTCGAAAAAGCGGGTCGCTTCGGCGAGGCGGCACGAAGCCTCGAGCTTTATCTGCTGGCGGACCCCAAGGCAAAGGACGCTCGCGACGTCGAGAAGAAGATCGCCGGGATCGAGTACCGCCAGGAAAAGGCGGGACGCCCCCAGACACCGGCAGCGCCGGCATCGGCGCCGGCCCAGCCGAAGGGACCGAACCTAGCGGCGTTGGCGGGGCGCTGGCGAGTCCAACAATACATGGGAAATTATAAGCAGAAACCGGTCGCAAGCGGGCCCTGGGGCGACGGCCGCGGAGTCGACGGCGCCATGGAGGCGCAGGTCCGCGTCGTCGGCAACAATTTCCAGATCACCTTGTTCGATCGCGGCACGATCAACTTGCCTTACGAATATAGCGGGCAGTTCGACGGCCGGGGCGTTTCGGGCACGGTCACGATTCGCAAGGATCCGCACCCGCCGATCAAGGGCTTGGCGCCCAACTACGTCATGACCCAGAATTTGTCGCGGCAGCTTTTCCCCTGCGGCCCCGCCAGCATGACGCAGCGCGAGCCGTTCACCGCGGAAATCGATTTCAATACACCGAGCATTCTCCTCTATTCCAAGGGCTTTCTCGATGACAACACTTGCCGCCGGAACACGGAATTCCATTCATTGGTCTATTTGCTGCGTCGGTAATGCCATGACGAATATCGTGTGGCCGGGCATGAAGTCGGCGGCGGCGATCCTTCGCTCGCTCGCGGTGGCTGTCCTCGTTCTGGTATCGGCGGCGCCGTCGTTCGCCGCCGATCCGGCTGCATTGGCCCGCGACGTCGCCGCGTTCGAGAAGGCGGCGCCCGGCGGCGAGCAGGAAAAGGCGCTGCGGGCCCGCCTCGAAGCCGGGTTTCGTGCCGCGCGCGGACGGGTCGCGCCGGACGCCGCCGTCGCCCACGAGGGCCGCGCCGAGGCCGCCGTGCAGATGGCGAAAAGTCCGGCCGACTTCCTGATCGCCGCCAAGGAATTCGAAAAGGCGATCCAAATCGCGCCGTGGGTTGCCGCCTATCACTTCAATCGCGGCGTCGTCCTGGAAAAGGCCGAAAAGTACGCCGAGGCGGCGAAGAGCCTGGATCTCTATCTTCTCGCGGATCCTGCCGCAAAGGACGCACGGGAGGTGAAGAAGAAAATCGCCGGCCTTCGCTTCAAACAGGAACTGGCGACCCGCCCGGCGCCTCCGCCGCAGGCCCCCGCCAAGCCCGCGCAACCGGCGGCACCGGCGCTCGCCGGAACGTGGAATGTCCATACCTGGTGGGGCGGCCTGACTGAGCGACCGACTTTTTCTGGTCGCTGGGGCAGCAAGATCGAAGGCACGGCCCAGGTTTTCGGGGTCGGACAGAAGTTCCATGCCACCTCGCGCCACCATAGTAATTTCACGATGATCCTCGACGGCCTGGTTAATACGGGGCGAATCCATGGCACGGCGGTCCTCAATGCCATCGAAAGTTGCCGAGGTGCGACCAATCAGTTTGGATTCGAAGGTACGGTCGCGCCTGACGGGAAACGGATCGTTATCGAGGTAAAGGGCGGCGTGAGTGTCACTTTCCCGGGCGGCCGGGAAAAATGCACCTTCGAGCCGTCGTGGCGCGCGCTTTCGATCATGCTGGTTCGTTGACGGAACAAACAAACGAAAACGGCCCGGCGTCGCCGCCGGGCCGTGTCCGTTCAGTCTGCGCCGAACCGTCGCTAGTAGCCCCAGTTCTGGGCCGAAACCATCGCGAACAGCATCGGGATCGACAACATCGTGTTGACGCGCGAGAACAGCATCGCCGTGCGGGCGGATGCCTTCTTCAAATCCGCGGCGGCTTCGACGATGCCGAGCGCGCGTTTCTGGTTCGGCCAAATCACGAACCAGACGTTGAACCACATGATGATGCCCATCCACATCCCGAAGCCGATGGCGGTGACCTGCTTGCCGCCGCCCTTGAGGCCGAGCATCAGCGCGTTGCTGAGATAGCCATTCATGTGCGCCAGGATCAGACCGGTGATGATGGTGGCCATGGCGCCCCAACGAAACCAGAATAGTGCGGCCGGCGCGATCACCTTGCCGATGGCCGGCTTCTGTTCGTCGGGAATCTTGCCCATGTTGGGAATCTGAACGAAATTGAAATACCACAAGAGTCCGATCCACATCACGCCGCTCAGCACGTGCAGATAACGGAACATGAACTGCCAGAAATCGTAAGTCATGATCGCTTTCCCCTCAGGTCCGAATCTAGTTGATCGCCTTGACCAGGATGACCAGCAGCACCGTCAATGCGATGCCCATGGCGATCGTGGTATGCAAGGATTCGAGCGGATTCTTCATGGCGGCTGATCCCTCCTCGGTGAAACATATACGGATGAAACCCCTGGCGCCGCGGCACGGTCGTTCCCCGGGCGCGAGGCAGGGATATTAGAATTATCATATGCGTGCCGTCTAATTATTGATTCCTATAGGTGATGGAACGCGGGCTTTGCAAGCCATGGACCGGGAATACCCGGTATGTATTTACGGTTATTATCGCCGAATCTTTTGAAATCGAGCGGTAGCGAATGAACGCCGACGAACTCGAACAGGTGGCCGAGGCGGTCCGAAGGGACGACAACGACCGCTTTCTGACGGCGTTGTTCGCCCCGGCCGAAGTGCGGCCCGCGCTCTATGCGCTTTATGCGTTCAATATCGAGATTGCCAAGGTCGCCGAAACCGTCAGCGAACCGTTGATCGGGCGCATGCGCCTGCAATGGTGGCGCGATGCCTTGGCGGCGATCTTCGATGGCCGGCCCGCGCCGCGTCATACCGTCGCCGAATCCCTGGCCGACGCGATCGGGGCGCGCGAACTTTCCCGCGATCGTTTCATGCGCTTGATCGACGGTCGCGAACGCGATCTGGATCCCGAGCCGCCGACGACTCTCGACGATCTGATCGACTATGCCGATGCCACGTCGGCGACCCTGGTCGGCCTTGCGCTTGACGCCGCGGGTGGCGCCGACGACGCCACGCGTGCCGCCGGTCGGCAGGTCGGCATCGGCTACGCGCTCGCCGGCATCACGCGATCGGTGGCGTTCATGGCGCGCGGGCGGCGCTGCCTGTTGCCGCTGTCGATTCTGAAAGACGAGGGGATCGACGTCGAAGACGTGCTCCAAGGCCGAGCGCGTCCGGCGACGGCCCGTGTTGTCGACGTCGTGGCCGCGGAATCCCGGCGCCGACTCGCCGAGGCCCGGGCTTCGGTACGGCGGCCTTCCCGGGCGGTACTCGCGGCATTGCTGCCGGCCACCCTTGCGGACGAGCACCTCAATCGTCTCGACGCGCGCGACCACGACGCCTTCGATGCCGGCCTCGGCGCACCGATGCCGGGGCGTTACTTCCGGCTGGCGTTCAACGCGTGGCGGGGTCGTTTTTGAGGGGTTCGAGGGTCGGGAAGGCGGCCGACGTCTGCTTGATTCGCATCAGCAGCAATTCGGCGGTGCCAAGAAATTCGAATACCGGGCCCGAGCCTTCATCGTAGAGGCGCGCAACGCCGTATTCGGCATCGGGGATGAAATTGCGCAGGTCGTCGAAGCCGCGTACTTCGATCGTGGTCTTGCGTCCGGTCTGCGGATCGACGCTGATCCAACGGCGGATCGGGTTGCGAAGTGCCGGCTGGCCCGGCATTGCCACCGTCTTCATGTCTTCTTCCGTCGCCGGTCCCAGGTTGCCCTCGAAGAACTGGACGACATGGCCGAACATCGCCGCCGGAAACACGCTGTGATATTGCTGGGCGGTTCCGCCCTCGTAGCGGGTCACCGCCATGGTGCCGCGATAGAGCGGCGAATTGACGTCGAAAATCGGCAATGCCGCCGCCGGCCAATCGATCGGCTCGACGCAGAAGCCGGCGTTCCATGCTTTCTTGATGACGCAGCTGTGCGGCGGCAAGGTTGCGGCTGGCCACGACCGGCCGACCGTCGCGGTCTGGCCCAAGGCTAAAGGTACGCCGGAAAGCGGCGGTCGACGCAACGGCTTGAAGGGGGCGGGCCTGGGCGGCACCGCCGTGGCGGGTTCCGGTCGGGCGGCGAGTTCGACGGTCGGACCGGCCGGCTCGACCGACGGTGCCGGCGGGGTCGCGATCATGGGCCTCAACACGTTCTCCGCCACGATCACCGGTGCGGCGGCTTCCGGCGGTGCCCCCGACATTGCGCGGGCGTTGGGGCCCGGTGCTCGGCGGATGGCCGGCCGTGCCGCGGCGAAGGTCAGGGGCGGGGTGGGAACGGCCGTCAAGATCGCCGCCGGACGGGGTGGCTCCGCCATAGGCCGGTCCGAAGCGACCGCGCTGGAGGCGTCGGCAACCTCGACCGGCGGCGGGGGCGGGTCCTCGGCGCGCGGCGCCCGGGCATGGACATTTTTTTCCGCCATGCCGTGAAACAGGCTGCGCAGGGCTCGGCTTAGCGGATCGACAGCGTCGGCCGCCGCCATCGCGGTGGGAACGGCTTCAAAGGCAGGCACAGCGACGGGCTCGGATGCCGTCGTCGCCGATGCGATTTCCACCGGGGCGCCGCCGGGCGATTCGGTATCGGGCCGTGGTCCCGCGACATCCGTAAAAAATCGCATCAGGAACAGATCGATCGCGTTGGGGCCGTCCTTGACCGGCGTGGGGGCGACGGCGGCGATTTGGACGACGGGCGGCGGCGGTGCTTCGGCCTGCACGGTCGGCGCCGATACGGCCGCCGCATCGTTGTCGCCGTCCAGCGAAAACAGCCTGCGCAGAAAGCGATCGATGGCGTTCGGCGTATCTTGCGGCTTGGATCGAGCCGCGCTCGCCTGGGTCTGCGCCTTTTCGGATGGCCGATCGGCGCGCGCGGATTCGGGTGCAACGGGCGCGGCCGTCGTTTCTTGCCCCCCACCTGGGCTGAACAGCGAACTCAAGAAGCGGTCGAATGCGTTCGGTGTCTTGAAGTCGGGAGGGAGACGCGTCGCGACGGAAGAAGCAACCGGCGCGGGCTTGGCCACATCGGCTGTCGCCGCGGCATGAGAGACGATTTCCCGGCTTTCCGCTGGCGGTGGGCTCGCTTCGGCGGCAGGAGGAGATAGAGGGGCGGGCACCTTGCCGATGACGGCAAGGGCGCTGCCAATCGGCGCGGTGGCCGGATCGAACGGATTGTTCGGCACGTCGGCCGCGACGGCTTCGGACGCGACAAAAACGGGCTTACGCAGCGGCGGCGGGAACGCGAAACGCGGCGCCGCTTTTGCCACTTGCCGTTCGCGACGGGGCGCTGCGGCGCGCGGCGGATTATGCGCGGCGCTGTCCGTCGTCGCTCGCGCTTCGACCCTTACCTCGTTCGGCGCGGCATTTTCGACTACCGCCGCTTCGGTCGCGTTCGCCGTGCCGGTCGAAGCCGGCGGCGTGCTGTCGTGCACCTCGGCCGAAGTGGGGGCCGGGATAGATGCCTTGGCCGGCGGGGTCATTTGTTCGCGCGCCTTGTCCGGCGTGGCCGCAATCGGGATTGAAACCTTGACCGGCTCCGTTTGACGGCGCGTCGTGGCCCGGGCAAGCAGGCGGTCGAGAAAGCCGCGCTCGGACTCGGCCTCCGATCGGGTGCGTTCTTCGTTTGCGGGTGCCGTGTCCTGCAAGTAGCGCGCGATCGCGCGGTGCCCGAGCTCGTCCGCCAGCATCGCCGGCGTCAAACCGTCGCGATCGCGGACGGTCGGGTTGGCCCCGGCGGCGAGACTGGCCTTGACCGCATCCAGGTCGTCGGCATGCACGGCGCGATAGAGGTCTTGCGTCGCATCGGCCTGGGCCGGGCCGCACGACGCGCCGAGCGCCAGCGATACCGCCGCGACTCGAAGCCCGCGCGCCAAGGATTTCTGTCGGCGGACGGATCTCGGCAAGGGCACGGCGTAACGCGGCATCGGTGCGGGTACCACTACCTTTGGCGCCGGAGGCGCATGAGCTCAAGCGAGGACACCTGCGGGAAGATCGGCTTGGCGTTGTGTATATATAGCATAACGACGCCTCTTTTAGTGTCGGGAAATCCGCCCCGGGTGTCGTCGTACTTGCGGACCTCCAAGGTCATGACTTCGCCCGTTTTCGGGTGTCGAGCGCGCCAGGTCTGGGTCGGGTTGTCGCGCCGGGCCGCCGCCAGGGGGGCGATGCTGCGTGTCCAGTACTCCGAAGGCTGGCCGTAACGCTGATTGAAATAAGCCACGACCTTTTCGAATTCCTCGGTCGGGAACAGCGCTTGCATCCTCGTCGCGATGCCGCCGTCGTAACGGACGATTGCCATCGGTCCGGTGTAGAGAATGGTACTAACCACGAACGTCGGTTCCATGGCCTTAGGCCAAAGCGGCGGCTCGATGCAGAAGGCGACGCCGACGCCTTGCTTTTCGATGCAACTGCGTCCCTTTTCGGCCTCGGCCCTGGTATCCGGGGGAATCTTGCCGAGGGTCAGGGCGTTGCCGAACGCGAAACCGGCGCCGACCGGAAGGGCTTGCGGCAGGGCCGGATCGGCCCGAACCAAAGGCGGCTTCTTGTCCGCCTCTTCGACGCTGGTCACGTTCCATGGCTGACCGGGCGCAGCTTGGGCCGGTTTTGCATCCTTGGCTGGGGTTGTCCCCCCCCCGACGCCGAACAGGCCGCCGCTATCGGCCGGCGGCGGAAGTGCGGCTTGCTGCTGCCCATCCGCCGGTGGTTTTGCACCCATGCCGAACAGGCTCGGCGCGTTTGCAGGGGCGGCCGTGGAAGCGGGTTCGTCGGCCGCAGGGCCGTCGATCGTGGGGGGCGGGGCGGCCGAGCCGCCGAGGCCGAACAGGCTGCCGGCGGGCGACGGCGTGCCCGTGCCGGGGGCGTTTTTCTCGACCGTCGGGGCCCAAGTCGCACCGGGCGGTTTGGCGGTGCCTGGCGTCGCCTCGGCAAGCTGGGGCTCCGTCCGGGGGGCTCCGGCCTTTTCGACCGTCGGCGACCACGATGCGGGGTCCTTGTCCTTGGCGGTTTGGGCGGCTTGGTCGTCGCGCAGCGCTCGTTGGGTCGCGCGGGCCGCCGCCCGTTCCGCCTGCAGCAATTCCGCCGGCAGCGGCTTGAAGCGCGGTTTGCTGTCGTCCTTGCCTTCCAGCCATTCGGCCAGACGCTGGAACATGTTCTTCGAGCGGTAGGCGTTCTCGTCGCCGAGCGCGCGTGGATCGCGGATGCGATCGTCGTCTTTTGGCGCCGCCGCGGCAGCCTTCGGCTCAGCGGGATTCGACTCGGCTGGTTTCGGCGTTTGAGGAGCCGCGCGGCTTTCGGGTTGTTTGGGCGGTGGCCGTTCCGCTGCCTGTTCGCGCTTTTCGGTTTGCTGGCGCTCGAGCAATGCCGTCGGCGGCGGCAACGTCGGCCCGGTATCGCGTGCCGGCGCGGGCTTCGCTTCGGGCGTGGGTTTTGCTTCCGCAACGGGTTTCGGCGGTGCGGCTTCGCGTCGGGCCGCGAACGGGTTCAATTCCGTGATGGTGCCGAACAGGCGGCCGAAAAAGCCACTGCTTTCCCTAGGTGTAGTGCCGGCATCCGACGCCTCGGCGACCGCCTGCTTCCCGGGCACAGGTTTTGCCGGCTCGGTTGCCGACGGCTTCGTCGGTTCGGCGGCGGCGGGTGCTGGCGTTGCCGTCCAATCGGGTCGTTCGGTCGGCGGGGGTTCGACGGCAGCGTTTTTGTCCGCTGTTTCGTTTCCGCGCGGCCGACCCGCCGTTGGGGCGGGTTTTTCGATATCTTTCGCGGGCGGCGCGGTTTTTTCGCCCGAAACGGTTTGCTGCATCCGGTCGATGAGGCGCGCGGCCGGGCTATCGCCCGTCGGTGGCTCCGGTGGGCGGTCGGGTGTGGTCGACGCGGCCGAAGGCTCGCCGGCCTTCATTCGGCCGGCGAGGGCGTCGACAATACGATCGACGGCGGTTGCCGATGGAGCTTCGGGCGCGGCGGCGGGTTCCGGCGTCGTTGGTGCCGCAACGGGGGCCGGATCGGCGAGGTTGTCGTCCCGGGCCGGCGGCGCGGGCGGCGGCAACAACGGAGGAACCGACGACGATATCTCGGCCGACGGCTTCGGCTCCGTGGGCAGGGGGGCGGGGATTTCGATTTCAGGCGCCGCGGTCGTCGTTTCGGCAACGGCCGGCGACGTTTCTGGCGAAGGCATCGCCATAGGGGTAGGCGCGGCCGATTCCTTCGGTGCTTCGGACGTTTCTTTCGGAGGAGGGGCGGCCTGGATATCCGCCTGGGGCGGCGCGGCCGGCGATGCCGGCGCGGAGGGCGGTTCGTCCTGTTTTGCCTGCGGCGATGGCGTCATTGCCCGCGAAACCAGGGCCTCGGCGTCGCGCGCGGGAAGCGGCGTCACGGGCAGCGCCGCAACCTGGTTATCGGGGGCTGCTTCCTCCTTCTTCGCCGGCTTCGACGTCAACCCTTGGAGAAAGCGCGACGGATCGTAAGGGGCGTCGATACCGGCCGGCTTGGCCGCGGGTTCCGCATTCGGTGCCGCCGGCGCGGCGGCCGTTGCCATTGCCGCCAATGCCGCAGGCGGTGCCGTTGTTTCCGGTGCGGGCGAAGCCAATGCCGTCGGCTTTTCGGGCGGCAGCGGGAAACGAGCCGGCGCCTTTACGCGGGGCGTCTCTCGTTCGCCCGCGGCGTCGGTTCCGGTCACCTCGCTGTCCGCCTTTTCCACCGCAACGGACGGCAGATTCGCCGGCAGCGTCGGCGGCGTCTCGCCCTTGCGCAGTTGAGTCAGCGCCAGTAGGTAGTTGGCGATTTCGACGTGCCCGAGATCGACGGCAATCTCGGCCGCGGTCGCGCCGCGCGCGTTCTTGCCCGCAAGATCGGCGCCGTCGGCAACGGCGGCGCGGACACTGGCGATGTCGTTGCGGAGCACGGCTTCGAGCAGGTGGCGGGTGGCGAGGGGGGCTTCGGCTGCGCGAGCGGCACCCGGCATGCCGGCCAAGAGCGCGATCGCAAGAACCCCCCCCCGGAGCGGCCGCGCCAAGCGGTCGATCTGGATTCGGGCGGGATGGCGGTACTCAAGGTCTCCCATCGACGGTGTTTTCGTATACTCCTGTGCGCACGAGCGCGCACGCCATCGTGCGTGGCGCCGCGCCATTTTGGTCCGCCTTTCGGCCGATAATGCCGTCTTTCGCGCCCTCGCGACAACGGCCGCGCTAGCGCCCCGCCGAAAGGGCGCTGGAACCGCTTGAATCAAGGCTTTGGGCGCGTCTTAATTAGGCTCGGCGAGTGGCAGATGGCAAGGGGGGAGTGCAAGATTCCGATGCGAGCGATTCGTATGACGGCCGTTGCGGGCCTCTTTGTTTCGGCTTTTTCGGCCGCCTCGGCCACCGCCGAGGAGGTGTCGCTGTCCCACAAGGGCATCCAACTGGTCGCCAGGCAGGAACTGGCTGGCGGCAAAACCTGGAAGCAGGGCGGCTTCCTGTTGGTCCACGGCACCATGGCCCATGGCCGGATGGAATTGATCGCGGCGGTTCAGAATCTGCTGAAGGAGAAGGGGCATTCCAGCATCGCCGTCAACTTCGGCTTCAACATCGACAAGCGCAAGGGCATGCTCGATTGCGCCGTAACCCACACGCACACGAACACCGACGCGGTCGACGAAATCGCCGCCTGGGTCGGTTGGCTGAAGGCGCAGGGCGCGGGGGCGATCGCGATTCTGGGTCATTCGCGCGGCGGCAACCAGGTCGCGCGCTATCAGGTCGCTCATGGCGACCCCGCGGTGAAGCGCCTGGTGCTGGTTTCTCCGGCGACATGGAACGGCGTCCGTGTCGCCAGCGAATATCAGCAGCGCTACAAGAAGCCGCTCGACCGCTTCGTCAACATGGCGAAGGGGCTGGTCGCGAAAGGCCAGGGGGATTCGCTGATGAAGGGCGTCGACTTTCTCTATTGCCCGGCAGCGACCGTTGCCGCGAAGACGTTTGCGTCCTACTACGTCGACGACAAGAAGATGGATACCCCGTCGCTGTTGAGCGATATTAAAATACCGGTGCTCGTGACAGTGGCGACCGCCGATACCTTCGTCCCCGATCTTCCCGAGCGCATGAAGGGGCGGGTCACGGAAAACATCAGCATGAAGATCGTCGACGGCGCCGATCATTTCTATCGCGACTTGTTCGCGGAAGACTTGGCCGACGCCGTGCACGCGTTTGCCGGTTCGTAATCCGATAAAATTCGAAAAGGGAGACACTACGCAGATGGAAATGGAATACGTTCGCCTGGGTCGCAGCGGCCTGCGGGTGTCGCCGATTTGCCTGGGGACCATGATGTTCGGCGACCAGACCGACGCGAAGACGGCGACGAAGATTGCTGGTCACGCGCGCGACGCGGGGATCAACTTCATCGACACCGCCGATCAATACGCGAAGGGCGAGTCCGAGAAGATCACCGGAAAATGCATCAAGAACGATCGCGACTGGTGGGTCGTCGCGACAAAGGTCGCCGTGCCGATGGGGCCGGGCCCGAATCAGCGCGGCGTCAGCCGGAGCTGGGTCATGCATCAGATCGACGGCAGCCTGCGGCGCCTCGGACTGGACCACGTCGATATTTACTATTTCCATCGCGACGACGCGGCGACGCCGTTCGAGGAATCCATCGGCGCCATGGCCGATCTGATCCGCGCCGGCAAGGTCCGCTATTGGGGGTTTTCGAACTTCCGCGCCTGGCGCATCGCCGAGGCGGTCAACGTGGCCAAGGCGATGGGCGTGCCGGCCCCGATCGTTTCGCAGCCTTGCTACAATGCGATGAACCGTACGCCGGAAACCGAACTGCTGCCGGCGTGCGCGTGGCACGGACTGGGGATCGTTCCCTACAGCCCGCTGGCCCGGGGCGTCCTGACCGGCAAGTACAAGGCCGGGGAGCCGCCGCCGAAAGGCACGCGGGCCGGCCGCAACGACCGGCGCATGATGCAGACAGAGTTCCGCAAGGAATCCATGGTGATCGCGCAGAAGATCGCGGCCCGCGCCGAAAAGAAGGGATTGACCGCGACGCAATTCGCGATGTTGTGGGTGCTGAACAACAAGCTGATCACGTCGGTGCTGGCCGGGCCGCGCACGTTCGAGCAGTGGCAGGCCTATATGAGCGTGCTCGGCCTGCGCGACCGCTTCGATGCCAAGGACGAAGCCTTTGTCGATGGTCTGGTCACGCCGGGGCACCCGTCGACGCCCGGGTTCAACGATCCCGAATACCCGATCACCGGCCGTCCGACGTAGACGAGGCAGGAAACCCGGGGGCTATTCCGCCGCCGGGCGTCGCGGCATTTTCCACGCCTCCAGGTCGGCGAGCGCGCGGGCCGACAGCGCGGCCTTGCGGTCGCGGCCCTTGAGCGGCCGGCCGCGTTCGTTGCGCGCGTCGATCGGCGGGAATAGGCCGAAGTTCACGTTCATCGGCTGGAAGGTTTCGGCCATCGCGCCGCCGGTGATGTGCGCCAGGATCGCGCCCAGGGCGGTGGTCGCGGGCGGGGCGCTCAGCGCCTTGCCCAAACGTTCGGCGGCGGCGAAGCGCCCGGCCATCAGGCCGACCCCCGCGCTTTCGACGTAGCCTTCGCAGCCGGTGATCTGGCCGGCGAAGCGCAATCGCGGATCGGCCTTCAGGCGCAGCGTGGCGTCGAGCAGCTTCGGGCTGTTCATGAAGGTGTTGCGGTGCAATCCCCCCAAGCGCACGAACTCGGCGTTCTCCAGCCCGGGGATGGTCGAAAATACGCGCTTCTGCTCGCCGTAGGTCAACTTGGTCTGGAAGCCGACCATGTTGTAGAGCGTGCCGAGGGCGTTATCCTGGCGCAGTTGCACTACGGCATAAGGGCGCTTGCCGCCGTCGTGCGGATTCGAAAGGCCGACCGGTTTCATCGGCCCGAACGAAAGCGTGTCGGGGCCGCGCTCCGCCATCACCTCGATCGGCAGGCAGCCCTCGAAGTACGGCGTCGATTTTTCCCATTCCTTGAACGATACCTTCTCGGCCGCCAACAGCGCCTCGATGAAGGCATAGTACTGGTCGCGATCCATCGGGCAGTTGATGTAATCGGCGCCGTCGCCTTCCGGTCCCTTCTTGTCGTAGCGCGACTGGAACCAGGCCTTGCCAAAATCGATGCTGTCCTTGGCGACGATCGGGGCGATGGCGTCGAAGAACGCGAGCGACTCTTCGCCGGTCAGTCGGCCGACCGCGTCCGCCAGCGCGGGCGACGTCAGCGGGCCGGTGGCGATCACGACGCTGGTCCAGTCCGCGGGCGGCAGGACGGCGATCTCCTCGCGCCGGATCTCGACCAGGGGGTGGGCGGCCAGCGCATCCTCGACCGTTCGGCTGAAACCGACCCGGTCGACGGCCAGCGCCGAACCCGCCGGTACCCGGTTCTTGTCGGCGGCCGCCAGGACGAGCGAATCGAGCCGGCGCATTTCCTCGTGCAGCAGGCCGACGGCGTTGCCTTCGGCATCGTCGGAACGAAACGAGTTGGAACAGACCAATTCCGCAAGGCCGTCGGTCATGTGCGCGTCCGTGCACCGGACGGGCCGCATTTCGTGAATCGTTACGGGCACGCCCATGCGCGCGATCTGCCAAGCGGCTTCGCTGCCGGCCAGGCCGCCCCCGACGACATGGATCGGTTCGGGCGCTCCCGGCTTCGCGGCTTCGTCGTTCATTGGACCCGTAAATTCAATGTGATGGCCGTCGCATCCGGCATGTTACATTGTGATGGCAGACACAGGCCGCAACCCTATAGGGTCGGCATACTGACGGCCAAGGCCCTTGTCGGGGCCGCAAGCGAGAAGGGCCGAAGGACCGAGCGATGAGCGATCAGATGCCGCCCCGGGACGGCCCCAAACTGGCCGGCCAGTGGACCAAGATCACCCAGGGCGACCTCGAGAAAATTCTCGACGGGCATGAGAAGTTCGCGCTCAAGAAACAGGGCGGCGTCCGCGCCAAGCTGACGCTGTACGATCTGTCGTACCTCGATCTGGCCGGGCGCAACCTGAAGCAGGCGGAACTGACCGGCGCGCTCCTTTGTCACGCTAATCTTGCCGGCGCGATCCTCGAGGAAGCGAATATGTTCGCCGCCGACATGCGCTTCGCCGACTTGCGTCATGCCGACCTGACGCGCGCCGACATGCGCGGTGCCTGCCTGGCGGGCGCCAACCTGTCGCGCGCCATCGTCAACGACGCCGACCTGCGCGACGGCGTCCTGATGCGCCCGAAGGACAAGGGCGGCGACCTGATGCCGCTGATTCACGACGAGGCCGCCGGCGGCATGGAAAAAGCCGTCGTGCGCGGCGCCAGCATGGAACGCGCCAAGTTCTCGAACTCGTTCATCGTGCAAACCGACCTGACCGACTGCAATCTGCGTCACGCCAAGTTCGTGCGCACCAATCTGTCGCTGTCCAACCTGACCGGCTGCAACCTGGAAGGCGCGGATTTCACCAACGCCAACCTTTCCGGCGCGATCTTCCACGGCGCTATGTTCTCCGGCACCATTCTCGATAATTCGGACCTGACGGGGGCGGATCTGATCGGTGCGATCTTCGACAACATGGATTTCTCGAAGGTCAAGCTCGACGTCGCCAAAATGCCGAAAAGCATCGAGACGCTGGACTACTCGCTGCAGGACATCGTCAGGGACCACGTCAAGTGGGTCGGCAGCAACGGCAAGGAGGGCCACCGCGCCAGCCTGTCGAAATTCGATCTCTCGGGCCAGGATCTCGCGGGTGTCAACCTGTCGGCCGGCGATCTGTCCTACGCCATCCTGCGCGCGGCGGATCTGTCGAAGGGCGAATTCATCATGAGCGACATGTCGTTCACGGACCTGCGCGACGCCCGCCTGATGCACGCCGACATGCGGGGGGTAAAGCTGGAGCGCGCCAATCTTTCGGGCGCCGACCTGACGGCAGCGCAGATCGGCGACGTCACCGTTTCCAGCCGCGCCGGCGGCGGTCTTTGGCGGGCCAACCTGGATCATGCGCGCCTGAAGCGGGCCCGGCTCGCCGGCGCCAACCTGAAGAACGCGGACCTGACCGGCGCCGACTTCACCGGGGCCAACCTGCAGGACGCCGATTTGTCGGGCTCGCTTTGCGTCGATGCCAATTTCATGGACGCCGACCTGCGCGGCGCCAACATGAAGGGCGCCGATATCCGCGGCGTCACGGGCTTGCACACGGACGACGATTGAACATGCGTGGTACGACACAAATCCTTGCCGCCGGGATTTTGGTGTTTGCATTTGGCGGGGCGGTCGCAGCGGATACGTCAGATTGGACCAAGGGCGCCGATCCGGACGGCAAGACTCGTTTTATCCCAGTCGAGCTGTGGACCGGGTCGCCTTGGAACGGCGAGCGCGTCATTGGCTTGCCAAAAGCGAACTTGGTCTTCGGAAAGCGAAGCAACAAAAGCGTGACCGGACCGTTCGAATGGAAGCGCCCCGACACCGGCGAGGCGCTGATGGTCTACGAGCGCCGCAGCGGCGCCACGATTCAATTGTTCACCTTGCGCAAAGACAAAACCGGACTCGGCCGGGTTTACGACTCCCGTTACCCGCGCGAATGCGTCGACGCCATCAAGTTTCCGCTCGGCATCTGGCGCCAGGGCGAAACCAGGCGTTACGAGTTCTCCTGCAACCAGGGGAGCAAGATCAGAACCGTCGAACTGACGATCGAAGAGATCGATTTTGTTTTCAGCGGCGTGCCCCACTCGCTGCGGTTTCGCTGGATCGTCGACGGTGGAAAGGGAGCCGGGACCCATATGGTTTACACGTACAGCCCGCACAAGGGTCTGGTTCATCTGGTCGAGAATTGACCATACCCGTTGGCCGTGCGACCCTTTCCACGATGAAACCCGAGACCGTCGATTCCCTGGCGGCGCGTGTACGGGACGGTGCGCTGCTGGCGTTGCCGCCCGATTACAGCTACGTGCCGATGGCGCTGGTCATGGCGCTGATCCGCCGGCGCGTTCGCGACCTATATTTGCTCGCCGTGCCGATCGGCGGCTTGGCGGCCGATCTTTTGATCGGCGCCGGTTGCGTCAAGACCGTGGAGGCCGCGGCCGTCAGCCTGGGCGAGGCCGGTCCCGCGCCGCGCTTCACGGAGGCCGCCGAGACCGGTTCCGTGCGCGTGCTCGATTCCACCTGTCCGGCCGTTCATGCCGCCCTTCAGGCGACGGAGAAGGGCGTGCCCTTCATGCCACTGGGCGGGCTGATCGGCAGCGACATCCTGAAACACCGGCCTGAATGGAAGGTGGTCGACGACCCCTTGAACGCGGGCCACGGCCCGATCGTGCTGCTGCCGGCCATCCGGCCCGACGTCGCCGTCATCCACGCGCCGAAGGCGGATCGTTTCGGCAACGTCTGGATCGGACGCCGCCGCGAACTGATGACCATGGCGCACGCGGCCAGGGAAACCCTGGTCACCGCCGAGGAGATCGTCGACGAGGATTTGACCGCCGACGAGACAACCGCCGCCGGCACGTTGCCTGCGCTTTATGTGACTGCCGTGGCCGAAGCCAGGATGGGCTGCCGCCCGCTGGCGCTGCCGGGCTTCTACGATGCCGATGCCGCCGCCATCCGCGCTTACGCCGTGGCCGCGCGCACGGCGGAAGGCTTCGTCGATTGGCTGGAACAAGCGGCGCCGGACGTGCCGTCGCGCCGGGCCGCGTCATGACCTGGTCGCCGGAAGAATTCCTCATCTGCACGATTACCCGGCTGGTCGAGGACGTCGGCCACATCGCCGTCGGCGCGGCCTCGCCCATCCCCGGTTCGGCAGCGCTGCTGGCGCGCGAATTGGGCGGCGGCCGGCCGCGCGTGTCGCTGATCCACGGCCGCACCAACAACCCGTTCACCGACGGCGGTCGGGAACTATTCGATTGCGCCGGGCAGGGGCGGATCGACGTGTTTTTTCTCGGCGGCGTCGAGATCGACGGCGAGGCCAACATCAACCTGGTCGGCACCGGCGACTATCCGGCGGTGTCCAAGCGATTTCCGGGTTCGTTCGGCTCGGCCTACATGTATTTCGTCGTGCCGCGCGTGATCCTGTTCCGCCAAGAGCACACGCGCCGCGTCTTCGTTCCCAAGGTTTCGTTCGTCAGCGCCCCGGGCTGGAGCGACCCCGGCATTCATCGCCCCGGCGGGCCGAAAGCCCTGGTCACCGAACTGTGCATCATGACGTTCGACGCCACTCGGCGTCGCTTCACGCTCGCCAGCGTCCACCCGGGCCACACGGTCGAGGAAGTCAGGGACAACACCGGCTTCGATTTCGACATGCCGGCCGCCGTGCCCGAAACCAAGGCGCCCGAGCCCGAACGGCTCGGCCTGCTGCGCTCCCGCATCGGCGCCGAGATCGCCGGTACCTATCCCGAATTCGCCGCCCGCGTCTTCGACGTCCGGCGCCGGGCGTGAGCGGTCGCGGAGAATTGAGGCAAACGGCTGATCTTGGACCCGAGCCGCGTTGTCGGCGCCGGTCGCGGCGGCTATCATCCGCGTCCATCGACCGTGGGGGAATCGCCATGAAACGCTGGCTGCCGGGTATTCTCGCCGTGTTTGTCCTTGTCGCGAGCGCCGCCGGACTTCGCGCTCAGTCGGCGGAGGAGTTCGCGGGCACCGTCCTGCGCCTGCAGAAAGCCGCCGTCGCCGTGCAGGATGCCTTGCCGCGTCCCTTGAAGGTCGGCGACAAGATCTATCGCGGCGACGTGATTTCGACGGGCAAGGGTTCGCGGGTCGAAATCAAGATGCTCGACGATAGCATCATGACCCTGGGTGAACGGGCGTCCTTTACGGTGATCGACTTCATCGCCACGGGGCCCGCTCCAACCGCGTCGCTGCGCGTGCTGGAAGGCGCGTTCGCGGCGATCAGCGGCCAAATCGCCAAGGTTGCCGATGCCGGAATGACCATCGAAACGCGCACCGCGACCATCGGCATCCGCGGCACCGGCTTCTGGGGCGGCACGATCGACGGCGATTTTCAGATCGCGCTACTGACCCCGGGGTCGATCACGGTCGAAAACAAGGCCGGTCGCGTCGTTCTCGACAAGATCGGCACCGGCACCTTGATCAAGGACGGCAAGACCGCGCCCACGGACCCGAAGGCGTGGGGCGGCGACAAACTCGACCGCGCCAAGAATACGGTCGCGTTCCAATAGCCTTCCGAACGATCACCACGCCACGGTGCCGGTGGCGGCCTGGAGTTGTGTCTGGGTCAGCGTGAACACGGCGCCCGGCGCCTGGCCGCGCTCGATCGTCACCGCGCTCAGGGGCTGGGTCAGGGTCACGGTTCCGTTCGGCGTCGTTATCGTCAGTTCGCCGTTGTCGAGCAGTGCCATGGTGAGGCGCGCGTCGGTCTGCTCGCCCCAGAAATCCGTGCCGCGCACGCCGATGGTCGCGACCGGCGTCGAAAGCACCAACTGCCCGCCCGGGACCTTGTTGATCTGCCCGGTGACGAAGCGAAACACGCCCTTGATCAGGCGCAACGCGCCCTTGCCCTTCTTGCCGGGGTCGTAAATCATTTCGTCGATCAGAAGTTCCGAGTTGTCTCCGAGGGACAGTTTGCCGCCGTCGAGGAAATTGACCAGCAGGCGCGTCTTGTCGCCGGTGCGAAGCGTATCCTCGAACAACACGCCGCCGCCGCCAACCAGTTGGCGAAGGCTGGTTTTGTAGGAGGCTGACGCCTCTCCGCGGATTTTCTCGACCGCGCCGATCTTGGCGGTCACCATCGATTTCGCTTCCAGCGCGGCCAATTCGGTCGCGCGCGACGCGGGCGCGACGACGACCCCGGCGACCAGGATCAGAATAGCGGACAAGGCAATGCGGGTGGCGAGATACAATGGAGCCTCCAAACGGATGCGACGCGCCGGTGATCGGCGCGTCGAACGGTACATGGTGAGGGATGCCCGGCCAAGGCGCCTGTGACGGCCGTCACACACATAGACGGCGCGCATTGTATCCGACGTCAATTTTTGGGCGGAATCCTGACGGCCTTGTAAAGCCACTGGTCCTTGGTGCCGCCGCCGGAACCGCGTGGGCCCTTGCCGCGTTGGGCGCCCGCCATCTTGACTTCCTCGGTCCATGCGACGCCCTTGAGCGCCATCTGCCAGACGACTTCCTTGTCGCGCGTCACTTCCAAGACCTTGGTGCGCTCGGTGATCAGTAGATTGCCGTTCGGCAGACGTTGATGGCCCCGCACGGTGGCGACGTCTTCGCGTTCGAACGACCAGACTTCCTCGTGCCGGCGGGTGAATTCGACCGTGCGGTGCGGGTTGCGAGTGGAAATCAGGACGTTCCGCCCCGGCATCGGTAGCGGATCGTGCACGAGATTTTGCTGCGGCAGCCGCCAGACAACCTCGCCGTCCGGATTGACCTGCACGACCACATTGAAGTTGCGCAGGCTGATCATTGTGTGTCCGTTGGGCAACCTGACCGCCGCGTTGCAATGGGTGTAGCTGGGCGCGTGTTCCTGATACTGCCGCTGCGGCGGGTCGCGCCGAAGGTGATCCTTGGCGAACCATTGCCAGACGACCTTGCCGCTCGGGTCGATTTCCGTCGCCTGGGCGTCTTCCTTGGTGTCCCAACCCCAAACGTAAAGGGTATTGCCGTTGGGCAGACGATCCGCGTCATGGGAGATGGTCTTGGTCAAATGCTTCCAGACGATATTCTTCGCGCGATCGACCTCGAATACGCCGATTCCGGTCAGGACGAACAGAAAACGGTCGCTCGCCGGTATCCATTCCAGGTCCGTGCCCTTGATCGCCGTGCCGGGCATGACGCCGCCGCCGAAAATTTCGGGCGTGATCGGGTAGTCCCAGACCAAGTTGCCCTGCATGTCGATTTCGACGATGCGCGGATGCGAGGGCGATGTCGTGTCCATGAACGCCGTGGTGCCGGCGAAGGTCTTGTCGGCACGATTGACGTCGATCCGGATATTCTCGTATGGCGCCGCATCCGCCGGCGTCCGCGCCGCAATGAATAAGACGCAGGCAGCCAAGGACAACAGGCGCAGACCGGTTACGGATCGAGCGAAACGGCAGAGCATTTCCGTCTCCTGTATCGAATGATCCGGGAATTTACACAGGTGGCGCAATTATCGCTAGAGCCGGATGATGTTGAGTCTACTCGATCTGAATTGCGTCGTAGCGCCTTAGCAAGTGCGGGGTTGATTTTTTTGGAACAAAATGCCGACGCGGTTCGTCTGTGACATTGAATTGGCCGAAAAAGCCGATTCGTCGTTCGTTCACCATCACAGGAGGATCGAACCGTGAAACACAATTGGCTTACCGCAATGGTAGCGGCTGCGGCGCTCACGGTGTCGGGAGCGGCACTCGCGCAGACCGCCGGCTCCGGCACGGGTAGCAAACCCGGTGGGACCACGGGAACGACACAGGCCCCCAGCGGACCCGCGGGCGCCACGCAGGCCCCAAGCGGAACGACGGGTACCACGCAAGGATCCGGCGAGACCACGTCGGCGCCGCTGACTCAGGATATTGTCGGCAACAACGTCACGGATGCCGAAGGTAAAAAGATCGGCGAGGTCGAAAGCGTGAGCGGGGACCAAGTCGTCGTCTCCGTCGGCGGATTCCTCGGTATCGGCGAGCGTCAAGTCGCTCTCAACAAGAGCGAGGTGACTGTAACGCCCGGCACCGGCGATAAAGTCAACTTGAAGACGAACCTGACGAAAGAGCAGTTGAAAACCATGCCGGAATACAAAGCCGATGGCGACGCTTCCACCGCGAAATAGCGTCGAAGGCTAGCCAATCCAGGGCATGCAGCGCGGGGGCGGCGCCATGAGGCGTCACCCCCGCCGCGCAATGAATCCGCTTCCGGGGCCGTGGTTCAGGCGGCGCGCATGACCCGGTCGCGGCCGGCGCGCTTGGCGTCGAACAGCGCGCCGTCGGCACGGTTTACCAGGGTGGCCGAGGTTTCGCCCGGCCGGTATTGAGCGACGCCGACGCTGACCGTGATTTTGACCGGTTTGCCGCCGCAGTTCGTTGCGGTTTCGCGTACCCGATCGCAGACGGCGGTGCCCAATTTGGATGCCGTATCCAGCGCGCAGTCCTTCAACAGGACAAGGAATTCCTCACCGCCCCAGCGGCAAAAAACATCGGACGACCGCAGCGCGCTGCGCGCGGCGTCGGCCACGGCGCGCAGCACCGTGTCGCCGGCCAGATGTCCGTGATGGTCGTTGACCTGTTTGAAGTGGTCGGCGTCCAGGAGCAGCACGGAAAGAGGCTTTTTATCGCGTTCGCTTTCGCGGATCGCTTGGGCGAACACGGCCTCGAATCCGTGTCGGTTCAGCGCGTCGGTCAGCTTATCGGTGATCGCCAGGGTCTCGATCTCGGATTGGTATGCGTTGATGGTCCAGACGGTGAGTCCGACGACGACCAGGGTGACGATCAGGCACAGTGCGAGGTTGGCGAACAGGGCTTGGCGGATGTCGGCGGTTGCCGAGGCTTCGTCTTGTTCGACGAACAAGGTCCATCCGAGTTCGGGAATGAAACGGGTATTCAACAGCACGGCATTGCCGCCGCGATCGAACTGGAACGAAGCCTTTTCGTTCGAAAGTGCCTCGGTTGCGATTTTCTGCGGGATCGTCTTGCCGTGGATGTTCGATCCCGGCAGAGGTTCGCCGTCGGCCGCGGCCAGCACCACCTTGCCGGCGGAGTCGACGAAATAAATTTGACGCTTGTAGCGTTTGTGATAATCGGCGATCCGCTGGCGCATCGCCGTGACGGTCAGGCCGACGCCGACGGCGCCGAGGAAGGTTCCCGTATCGTCCAGCATCCGGTAATTGATAAAGATGGTCATGGTATCCTTGTTCGCCATGTCCGGATCGACGTTGATTTCGTAAGGGTTTTTCATGTCGCGGACGCGGAAATACCATGCGTCGCGCCACGAGCCCTTGTCGATCGTCTTCAGGATTCCGCCAGCGTGATAGTAGGTGTGGGTTTTTTCCGAGACGAAGAAGCTCGTAACCGTGCCGTATTTTTTCTTGATCTCCGCCAGATACCGCCGCACCGGGGCGACGTCTCGTTCGCCGTCGGTGACCCAGTCGCGCAAGTACGTGTCGTGCGCCATCAGCGACGAAATCAGCACCGGCGTCAGAAGATCGCGCTGGATTTCCGAGTAGATGTTGTCGGACGTCAGCGGCAGGCCGCTTTCGGCGATGCCTTGGCGAACGGTGCCGGTCGACACGAAATAGCTGATCAGACTGGTGGCCAGAAAGCCCACGGTCAGCAAAACGCTGACGATGACGACCAAGCGACGCTTGCGGGCGGAACCCAAGGCCATGACGCATTCCAACGTATCGTGCGGCCACGGGGCCGGAATAAGGCTATTTTGGCTGGAATTGACGGGACTGCAATAGGCGAGCTTCGCACGATCGCCTGCCTTTAGGCCCGCTTCTTCTCGCCGCGTCGTTTTAGGTAGGGCGCCAGGTACTGGCCGGTGTAGCTGTCCTTGACCCGGGCCACGTCCTCGGGCGTGCCTTGGGCCACCACGCGGCCGCCCTTGCCGCCGCCCTCGGGGCCCAGGTCGACGATGTGATCGGCGGTTTTGATGACTTCCAGGTTGTGCTCGATGACGATCACGGTATTACCGTGCTCGACCAGCGCATGGAGCACGTCCAGCAGCTTGCGTACGTCTTCGAAATGCAATCCCGTGGTCGGCTCGTCCAGGATGTAGAGCGTCTTGCCGGTGGCGCGGCGCGACAACTCCTTGGCCAGTTTGACGCGCTGCGCCTCGCCGCCCGACAGCGTCGTCGCCTGCTGGCCGAGGTGGATGTAGCCGAGGCCGACCCGTTGCAGGGTCGTCATCTTGTCGCGGATCGACGGCACCGCCTTGAAGAAGCTCTGGGCCTCGTCGACCGTCATGTCCAGCACATCGGCGATGGACTTGTCGCGGAACCGGATATCCAGGGTCTCGCGGTTGTAGCGCTTGCCCTTGCAGACGTCGCATTGGACATAAACATCCGGTAGGAAGTGCATCTCGATCTTGATGACGCCGTCGCCCTGGCAGGCTTCGCAGCGCCCGCCCTTGACGTTGAACGAGAAACGCCCGGGCTTGTAGCCGCGTGCGATCGATTCCGGCAGGCCCGCGAACCAGTCGCGGATCGGCGTGAAGGCGCCGGTGTAGGTCGCCGGGTTCGAGCGCGGCGTGCGGCCGATCGGCGACTGGTCGATGTCGATGACCTTGTCGAGATGCTGCAGCCCTTCGATCCGGTCGTGATCGCCCGGCAGCTCGCGTGCATTGTTGAGGCGCCGCGCGAGCGCTTTGTAGAGCGTCTCGATGATCAGCGTCGACTTGCCGCCGCCGGAGACGCCGGTGATGCAGGTGAAGATGCCGAGCGGAATATCGACCGTCAGGTTCTTGAGGTTGTTGGCACGCGCACCGACGAGCCGCAGCGTCTGGCCGCGCTGCGCCGGGCGGCGCATCGTCGGCACCTCGATCTTCCGAAACCCGGTAAGGTACTGCGCGGTTAGGCTCTCGGGCGAGCGCATGACAGCCTCGGGCGTGCCGCTGGCGACCACCTGGCCGCCATGCCTTCCGGCGCCCGGTCCCATGTCGATCAGATAATCGGCGGTGCGGATCGCTTCCTCGTCGTGCTCGACCACCAGCACGGTGTTTCCGAGATCCCGCAATCGCTTGAGCGTTTCGAGCAGACGCGCATTGTCGCGCTGGTGGAGGCCGATCGAAGGTTCGTCGAGAACGTAGAGCACGCCGGTCAGGCCGGAACCGATCTGCGAGGCGAGGCGGATGCGCTGGCTCTCGCCGCCCGACAGGGTGGCCGAGGAACGGTTGATCGTCAGATACTCAAGCCCGACGCTGTTAAGAAACCCGAGCCGTTCGTTGATCTCTTTCAGGATCCGGCCGGCGATCTCGTTGTGCTTGTCGGTGAGCTTTTTCGGCAGCGCGCCGAACCAGCGGCCGGCCTGCGCGATCGAGAAGCGACTGACCTCGGCGACATTGAGCATGTCGATTTTGACCGCCAGCGCTTCCGGCTTCAGCCGGTCGCCATGACAGACATCGCAGGGGCTGGTGGCCTGAAACTTTGCCAGCTCTTCGCGGACCCAGGCGCTGTCGGTCTCGCGCCAGCGCCGCGTCATGTTGGGGATGACGCCTTCAAACGGCTTGGTCGTGCGGTAGGAACGCAGCCCGTCGTCGTAGGTGACGGTCACCGGTTCGTCGCCGCTGCCCATCAGGATGACGTCGCGAACGTTCTTCGGCAGCTCGCGGAACGGCTTCTTGAGGCTGAACTTGTAGTGCCGCGCGAGACTTTCGAGCGTCTGCTGATAGTAGGGCGAGCTCGAGTTCGCCCACGGCGCGAGCGCGCCTTTCTCCAGCGTCTTCGTATCGTCCGGCACGACGAGACCGGGATCGAAATACATCTTGTTGCCGAGGCCGTCGCAGGCCGGGCAGGCGCCGTACGGGTTGTTGAACGAAAAGAGGCGCGGCTCGATCTCGTCGATTGTGAAACCGGAAACCGGGCAGGCGAAGCGCGACGAAAAGATCGTGCGGCCGGTGGTGTCGCCCTTCTTGTTCGGCTTGGCGTCGGCATCGTCGGCGAAGACCAGGCCTTCCGACAGTCCGAGCGCGGTCTCGAGACTGTCGGCGAGGCGCGTCTGGATGCCGTCGCGAACGACGATGCGATCGACCACCACTTCGATATCGTGTTTCAGCTTTTTGTTGAGCGCCGGCACCTGGTCGATCTCGTGGATCGTGCCGTCGACCCGGACGCGCTGGAAGCCGCGCTTCTGGAGGTCCGCCAGCTCCTTGCGATACTCGCCCTTGCGCCCGCGCACGACCGGCGCGAGCAGATACGCGCGGGTGCCCTCGGGCAGCTCCATCACCCGGTCGACCATCTGGCTCACATTCTGCGCCGAAATCGGCTCGCCGGTAACGGGCGAATAGGGGATGCCGACGCGCGCCCACAGCAGGCGCATATAGTCGTAGATCTCGGTCACCGTCGCAACGGTCGAGCGCGGGTTT
>CAZDFF010000016.1:14303-24257 GCA_964504425.1 uncultured Hyphomicrobiales bacterium | reverse complement strand
AGGAAGGCTTCGCGCAGCGCGCGGCAGGCGCGCCGGGTCGGCAGCAACACGGTGACCGCGGACAGCGCCAGCGGATCGGCGCCGATTCTTTCGAGAATGCCGGCGGCGAGCGCGTCGACGAACGGGACGCCGGGGGCGACGGTAAAGACGGTGGGGGCCTTTCCGGCCGGGGTCATCGCCGGGGCTTGCCGGCGAACCGCACGCTGAGGTAGGCCTCGGCTTCGGCCAGGCCTTCGGGCGTGCCGACGTGGAACCATTCGCCGTCGTGGACGATCCCGAACAGCCGGCCGGCCGCGATCGCCTTGTCGTAGACGACGTTGAGCGAGAACGGAACGTCCGGCGTGCCCTCGAACAGGCGCGGACTCAGAACCTGCACGCCGGCGAACAGGTTGGGCACCACCTCGCGTTCCGGCCGGCGCGTCAGGCGGCCGACGGCATCCACCATGAAATCGCCGGGGCCTTCGTAACCGTAGGCATCGACCGTCGAATGCATCAGAAGCAGCGCGTCCATGTCCGCGTCATCCCAACGCTCCATCATGCGCTTCAAGGTACCTTGCGGGCCGTTCAGCCACATCGCGTCGGCGTTGGCGACGAAAAACGGCGCGGCACCCAGCAACGGCAGCGCGTTCTTCACGCCGCCGCCGGTTTCCAGCCGCTCGACCTCGCGGGAAATCAGAATATTCGGTTGAGTCCGCGCCTTGAGATGGCGTTCCACCATGTCGGCCAGATGATGCACGTTGACGACGACGGTCTTCACGCCCGCTTCTTGAAAACGGTCGATGGTGCGATCGATCAGCGCGCGACCGGACACCGGGATCAGGCATTTGGGCAGACGGTCGGTGATCGGCCGCATCCGCGTGCCGAGCCCGGCGGCCAACACCATCGCGTGGGTGATCTTGATCACGATCCGGTCCTCGTCTTCGCCGGCGCCGCGGCGACATCGGGCGCCTTGCGCAGTTTCTTCGGGCATACGTCGTCCAGCCACGCCGCGAACGGCGCCAATGCGGGATGGCTCAGCGTCCGTTCCAGCAGGCGCCAGACGCGCGGGATATGCCGGAGGTATCCGTCCTTGCCGTCGCGCACGCACAGCCGCGTGAAAATGCCGATCACCTTGGCGTGGCGCTGCGCCGCCAGGATGGTGAAATCGTCCATGAAGGCTTGGCGATCGAGATCGGGAAAGGCCGCGAGGTAGCGATCCGTCATGTCGGCGGCCAGGGCGGGATCGACGTCGCGGCGGGCGTCTTCCAACAACGACATCAGGTCGTAGGCGCGCGGCCCGATCAGGGCGTCCTGGAAATCGAGCAGGCCGCAACGCGCGAGGCCGGTGCGATCCTTCCGTACCATCAGATTGTCGACATGGAAATCGCGCAATATCAGCGTCGGCGGCGTCGACGAAAGACCGGGCAGCGCGGCGCCCAGCCACGCCATGATGAAGTCGCGCTTTTCCGCCACCGTGGTGTAGCAGCCGCGCGCCGCCGGCACGAACCAGTCGAACAACAGGATCGCTTCGTCGAGCAGGCGCGGATGATCGTATTCGGGAAGGCCGCCCGGAATCGCGGCGGCATCTTGGCGCCGATGCAGATCGATCAGTACGTCGACGGCAAGCGAATACAACGTGCGTTCGTCGCCGCCGGCCGCCAGGACCTTCGTGAACGTGTCGTCGCCGAAATCCTCGAGCAGGAGGAACCCTTGCGTCCGATCCTCGGCCAGGACCCGGGGCGCGGCGAAGCCCATGGCGGTCAAGTGATTCGCGACTTTCACGAACGGTGCGACGTTTTCCTTCGGCGGCGGCGCGTCCATCAGCACGGCGGTGCGGACGCCATCGACGATCCGGTCGTAGCGGCGAAACGACGCGTCGGCCGCAAGCGTCGCGCGCTTGGCGCCGCCCCAACCGTTGGCCGCGAGAAACCGGCCGATCGCGTCCGTCCGTTCATCCATCGAGCGACAATTCCTTCAACCTGCGCCGCCAGCCGCCATGCCCGACGAGTCGCGCCCGGCGGGCATTCGCATCCGGGCCCGGCGCCAGTTCGACGTCGAGCCTTTCCATGGGCAGCCACCCGCCCAGGCGTTCCGGCCATTCGATCAGGGAAATCCCCTCGGCGAAGGCGTCCTCGATGCCGAGTTCCAGGGCGTCGTCCGGCGATTCGATGCGGAACAGGTCGAAATGATAGACCGGCTTCCCGGGAAAGTCATAGGTCTGAACCAGGGTGAAGGTGGGGCTCGGCACCTCCTCCGGGGCGCGCCCGGAAAGGCGACACAGCGCGCCGACGAAGGCCCGGGCGAAGGTCGTCTTGCCGGCGCCCAGGGGACCGGAGAGCGCGATCGCGTCGCCGACGCGGGCGACGGCGGCCAACCGTTCGGCCAACCGTTCGGTCGCCGTTTGGTCGGCCAGCGGCAGATCGAGGGTTTGGATATCGCGGTCGACAGGCATGAACGGGCCCCGGGGCCAGGGTCGATAAGGGTTGCGCGGCCGGCCGCCGCCGTCCATTTATTAGAGTACGAGTCCTTATTCTTATACCCTTCGAACGCGGGAGTTTCCATGGCGGGCGCGGACGGGCGAAGCGGTTTCGACACCGACGTCGCGATCGTCGGCGCCGGCCCGGTCGGGCTTTTCGCCGTGTTCGAATGCGGCATGCTGGACATGAATTGTGCCGTTATCGACGCGCTGGACGTCGCCGGCGGACAGTTGAGCGCGCTTTACCCGGAAAAGCCGATCTACGACATCCCCGGCCTGCCCCACGTGCTGGCGGGCGGACTGGTCGACAACCTGCTGGAGCAGATCCGGCCGTTCAAGCCGACGTTCCATCTGGGCGAACAGGTGACGGCGCTGCAACACGTCGGCGACGGCTGGATCGTCGAAACGTCGAAGGGAACCGCGATCCGGGCCAAGGCGGTGATCGTCGCCGCCGGCGTCGGCGCCTTCGGGCCCAACCGGCCGCCGCTCGACGGGATCGAGGCATTCGAGGCGACCGGGTCGGTGCAATACCTGGTCAAGCGCAAGGACGATTTCGCGGGCAAACGCGTCATCATCGCCGGCGGCGGCGATTCGGCGGTCGATTGGGCGCTGGCATTGGCATCCATTGCGAAATCGATTTCGGTCGTGCACCGGCGCGACAAGTTCCGCGCCGCGCCCGACAGCGTCGCCAAGCTGAAGTCGCTGGCAACCGAGGGCAAAATCGAGCTTGTCGTTCCCTACCAGCTTGCCGGGCTGGAAGGCGCGGACGGCAAGCTCGACGCGGTCATGGTGAAGACCCTGGACGGCGCGGCCAAGCGGTTGCCCGCCGATGCCTTGTTGGCGTTCTACGGCCTGTCGCAGAACCTGGGGCCCATCGCCGAGTGGGGGCTGACGCTCGAACGGGGGCTGGTCGCGGTCGATCCCGCGACCTTCGCCGCCGGGCCGGACGGCGTGTTCGCCATCGGCGACATCGTCACCTATCCCGGAAAGCTGAAACTGATCCTGACCGGATTCGCGGAAGCCGCCGCCGCCGCGCACGCCATCTACAAGCGCGTGCACCCGGACAAGGAACTGCATTTCGAATATTCGACGACCAAGGGCGTGCCGGGCGCCTGACGCCGGTCAGGCCTGGAAGGCGTCCTTCGCGCTCGCCCCCGCCGCCCGCAGGCGGACGGTGACGGTGGTACCTTTGTTGGGCGTCGACTTAAGATCGAGACTGCCGCCGTGCATGGCGATCAGGCTTTGCACCAAGGCCAGGCCCAACCCCGCGCCGCCGTCGCCGGCGCCGTCGTCTGGGCGGCGCTTGTTCGCGCCGCGTTCGAACGGCTTCAAGATTCGCGCCTGATCGGCGAGCGGAATGCCGACGCCGGTGTCGGCGACCGCGATCGCCACCTGGTCGGCCTGGCGTTCGGCCGTCAGGCGCACGCCGCCCCGGTCGGGCGTGAACGCGATGGCATTGACGAGGAGGTGCAACAGCGCCTGGCGCAGCCGCCGTTCGTCGCCGATCAACCAGCCGATGTCGTGCGGGCAGTCGAATTGCAGGTGCAGGCTTTTCCGCCGCGCCCGTTCCTTCACCAGGTTCAGCACCGCGACCAACATGGCGTGGATATCGACCGAATCGTTTTCCAGTTCCAACTGCCCGGCCTCGATGGAGGCGAGATCGAGGATATCCCCAATCACCGTCATCAACGCCCGCGAGGAGCCGACGATTCCTTCCACGTATTCGGCCTGGCGCCGGTTCAATTCGCCGAAATAGCCGCCGGCCAGGACTTCGGCGAAGCCGATGGCGCTGTTCAGCGGTGTGCGGATTTCGTAGGACACGTCGGCGATGAACTTGGATTTCTGGCGGCTGGCGTCTTCCAGCGCCTCGGCGCGCTCGCGCAAGGCCCGTTCGATCCTGACGCCGTCGGTGACGTCGAGATAACTGAGCAGCACGGCGCCGTCCGGCAGCGGCACGTTGGCATACTGCAACACCGAACCGTCGGCGCGGTGGAGTTTTCCGTTTCGCGCGCGCCGTTCCATCAGCACGCCGATCAGATCGTCGCGTTTGGCCGGCCATCCCTCGGAGTCCTCGGCGAACGGCCGCATCGCATCGACGAAGTCGCGCAAATGCAACGCGTCGGTCATGGCCGCGTCGTTCAGGTGCCACAGCCGCGCGAAGGCGCCGTTCGACAGCTTCAGGCGGCCGTCGGCGCCGAACACGGCGAGGCCTTCCTGCAAGCGTTCGATGGTTTCGCCCTGCACCGCGCTGAGGGTCTTGAGGTTTCGTTCCAGCGCCAGGCGATCGGAGACGTCCTCGAAGACGAAGGAAATGCCCCCGGCGCCGAGCCGCGCCATGGTGACCTTGATCGTCGATCCGTCCGGCAGGTGCATCAGGTCGGGCGGCGGCAGCTCGGGCGCGGCGAACAGCGCCACCTGGGTCTGACGGAAGGCGCGGAAGTCGGCGACCTCGGGCAGGCGGCGGGCCTGGCGCTGCTTGTCCATGATTTCGCCGAAGGTCGGGCCGCCGGCGATCCAGTCGGGATCGAGTCGCCACAGCCTGGCGTAGGCCGGGTTGGCGTAAACCAGCCGCTGGTCGGCGCTGAACAGCGCGACCGCGGTCGACAGCATGTCGAGCACCCCGTCGCGCGCCCCGGGCGCGGGCTTGGGCAGCGCGGTCGGCGGGGTCAGCGGCGTGCGCGGCGATTTCGGCCGGAACTGGATCACGTCGGCGCCGCCGGTGCGCGTCCCGACGATCCCTAAGGGCTTGTCGTCGAACACGAGATCCAATTCGAACGGCTTGCCGTCGCGCCGGAGCGCCGCGACCGCGGCGCCGAGCCGCTTGCCGGCCTCGGGCGGCAGGCGGTCGCGCACTTCCTTGAAACCGGCCGCGCCGCCGAGGCCGAGGAGATTCGCCAGCGCCTTCGAGGCGACCCCGGCACCCGAGGCATGATCGATCACGAACACCGCGTCGGCGCCGAGATCGAGCACCTCGAACCAGCGGTTGGCCTCGGCCATGCGCGCGGCCTCGGCGTCTCCCGCCCGACGGCGGCGATAGGCGCGGAACGCCCAGGCGCCGACGGCGACGGCCACGATCAGGCCCGCGAGGAATGCGAGAACGGGATACAGCACGAATCGGACTTTATACGGAAAACGCCCCGCGCGGGGACGCGATTTCGATGCTACTTGGCGGACCGGACGGTCGCGCCGTCGAACGGCGGCGTCGGAGTCGCGGCGCGGACGACGAAATCGCCGCCCTGGCAGAACACGTCGAAGGCAACGGCGCCTTTGACCTTGCAACGGGCGGCGGCCAGCGCCTTCGGGCACGCATGCCCGGCGCCGCGCACGGCATCGGCCAGCGCGTTCAGCAGCGCCCTGTCCTCCGCCCGGTCGTCGGAAAAGATCGCCTCGCGGTTGGAAAAGCCGCATTCGCTGGCGGCGGCATCGCCGCCGAGGACGGCGGCGATAACGAGAGCGACGGCGACCGAGGCGCGTTTCATGGCGTCGCCAGTATAATCCGACGCCTCCGCCGGACGGCAGAAATTAAGCGATCCCGACGGTATCGGAAAGTTCACCCGGCGCAGCGGGTGCATAAGGCGACGGCCGGGTCGAGGTCCAGGCGTTTGGGCTGGATTTCCTCGCCGCAAGTCAGGCAATAGCCCCACTCGCCGTCGTCGAGACGCTTCAAGGCCGCCGCGATGGCCTGGAGCCTGATCCGGCGACGGCGTTCCTGGGCCAGCGACATTTCCTGCTGCTGCATCGCGTCGATGCGCGAAAGCCGACCGACGCTTTGCTGGTCGAGGGTCACCGGCTTGCGGGCATCGCCGGCGGATTCGCTGGCTTGGACAAGTTCGTCCCGTTCCGCCAGCAGGCGGGTGCGGACGGCGTTCTCGTCAGGGACGCCGCCCGCCATTCGCCTAGTAGCGGTACTGATCCGGCTTGAACGGGCCTTTGTCGGCGACGCCGATGTAGTCGGCCTGCTTCGGGGTCAGCTTGGTCAACTGCACGCCGAGCTTGGCCAAGTGCAGCATCGCCACCTTTTCGTCCAGGTGCTTGGGCAGCACGTAGACTTTCTTTTCGTAGGCCTTGCCGTTGGTCCACAGTTCCAGCTGCGCCAGCACCTGGTTGGCGAAGGACGCGCTCATGACGAAGCTGGGATGGCCGGTGGCGCAGCCCAAATTCACCAGGCGGCCTTCGGCCAGCAGGATGATCCGCTTGCCGTCGGGAAATTCGATTTCGTCGACCTGCGGCTTGACGTTGTGCCATTTCAGATTGCGCAGCGCGCCGATCTGAATTTCCGAATCGAAGTGGCCGATGTTGCAGACGATGGCGCGATCCTTCATGGCGCGCATGTGATCGACCGTGATGACGTCGACGTTGCCGGTCGCGGTGACGAAGATGTCGCCGCGCGGCGCCGCCGTTTCCATGGTCGCGACCTCGTAGCCTTCCATCGCCGCCTGCAACGCACAGATCGGATCGATTTCGGTGACCAGCACGCGGCAGCCGGCGTTGCGCAGCGATTCGGCCGAGCCCTTGCCGACGTCGCCGTAGCCGGCGACGACCGCGACCTTGCCGGCCATCATCACGTCGGTGCCGCGGCGGATGCCGTCGACCAGGCTTTCGCGGCAGCCGTACTTGTTGTCGAACTTGGACTTCGTGACGCTGTCGTTGACGTTGATGGCGGGCCACAAGAGCGTGCCCTTCTTTTCCATCTCATACAGACGATGCACGCCGGTGGTGGTTTCCTCGGTCACGCCCTTGATCGCCTTGCCGACCGCGGCGTACCAGCCGGGCTTTTCCTTGTTGCGCTTGGCGATGGCGGCGTAGAGAACTTCCTCTTCCTCGTTGGTCGGCTTGGCGATCAGTTTCGGATCGTGTTCGGCGCGCGCGCCCAGATGAATCAGCAGCGTCGCGTCGCCGCCGTCGTCCAGGATCATGTTCGGCATGCCGCCGTCGCCCCATTCGAAGATGCGGTGCGTGTAGTCCCAATATTCCGTCAAGGATTCGCCCTTGTAGGCGAAGACCGGAATCTTGACGGCGGCGATGGCGGCGGCGGCGTGGTCCTGGGTCGAATAGATGTTGCACGACGCCCAGCGGATGTCGGCGCCCAAGGCTTTCAGCGTTTCGATCAGAACCGCGGTCTGGATCGTCATGTGCAAGGAGCCCGCGATGCGCGCGCCCTTCAACGGCTGCTTCTTGCCGAATTCCTCGCGCAACGCCATCAAGCCCGGCATTTCGGTTTCGGCGATGGCCATTTCCTTGCGGCCCCAATCGGCAAGGCCGATGTCCTTGACGAGGTAGTCGGTAAAGCTTGTCATGATCGTTCCATCTCCGCTCGCGGTCGGGCCGCACTTTCGGGGTCGGGTCTTAGCAGGTGGGCCCCGTCGCGGCAAGGCGAAAGCCCGCCGATTTCGGCCGAAAAACCCTAGGAAACCGGGCTAAATCAGGCCAATCCGTTGAAATCGTCGAGCAGCGTCGCGATCCGTCCGACGTCGACCTGATCCATGATCAGGCGGGCCCTGCGGCCGGCGGCGATGATGTCCATGTCGCGGATGCGCTGCTTGACGCGCGGGATGCTGGCTGCGGTCATCGACAGTTCGCGATAACCGAGACCCAGCAGCAGCGCCGAGAACCGGGGATCGCCCGCGACCTCGCCGCAGATCGACACCGGGATGCCGGCGCGCATCGCCGCCTCGCCGGAAAACTGGATCAGGCGCAGCACCGCCGGATGCAGCGGATCGAACAGCCCGGCGACGTGTTCGTTGGCGCGGTCGATAGCGAGCGTGTACATCGTCAGGTCGTTCGAGCCGATGGCGAAGAAATCCGACACTTGCGAAAGCGCGTCGGCGGCCAGTGCCGCGCCCGGCACTTCGATCATGACGCCGACCGGGGGGAGGCGGTCCGCCATCGGCACCTTGCGCCGCCGCAGCTTTCTCGCCGCGCGGGCCAGCACCTCGCGGGCGCGGCGCACTTCGCCCACGGTCGTCACCATCGGCAGCAGAATGCGCGCCCGGCCGTGACGGGCGGCGCGCAGGATGGCGCGAAACTGCGTTTCGAGAACGTCGTCGCGGGCGAGCGACAGCCGGATGCCGCGCAGCCCCAAGGCCGACGCCGCGCCCGGATCAAGCGAACCGAGCAACGCCGCCACCGGCTTTTCGCCGCCGACATCGAGCGTGCGGACCGTGACCATGCGGCCGTCCATGCCCTCGATCAGCTGGGCCAGATCGCGGGTCTGCTCGTCCTCGCTCGGGATATCGTCGCGGTTCATGAACATGAATTCGGTGCGCAACAATCCGATCCCGGCGGCGCCGGCCTGATGCACGCTTTCCAGTTCGATCGGCAGTTCGACGTTGGCGCAGAGCGTCGCCGCGGTGCCGTCGCGGGTGACAGCGGGCAGGTCCTTGAGACGGCCAAGACGGCGGCGATCGCGTGCCTGCTCGTCGCGGCGGCGTTCGTACTGCCCCAGGGTTTCCGGCGACGGATCGACGATCACCCGACCGACATTGCCGTCGATGATGACCGTGGCGCCCGGGACCGCCGCCTCCAGCAGACCGGCGACGCCGAGCACGGCGGGAATGCCGAGCGCGCGCGCCATGATCGCGGTATGGCCTTCGGCGCCGCCCAGCACGGCGGCGCAGCCGTTGACCGTGGCCGGATTGAGCTGCGCCGCGTCGCCCGGCGTCAGTTGATCGGCGAGCACTATGCTGCCCGCCTTCACCGCCGAGAACGCCTTGGTCGGCGCCTTCGTCAGGGTGCGCACCAGGCGATTGCCGACCTCGCGGATGTCGTCCAGGCGGGACGCGAAATAGGCGTCCTCCATGGCCGCGAAGGCCCGGCCGATTTCGGCGATTTCGACGCTGATCGCGGCCTCGGCGTTGACGCGGTTCTCGGCGATGCGCCGGTCGGCGCCGCGGATGAGCCGCGAATCGCCCAGCATCTGCAGATGCGCCTCGAGCAGCAGCCCCACTTCTTCGCCGGCCGCGCCGGGCATCATCTTGGTCCGGGTCTGAAGGCGCTGCACCTGGCGGCGGACGCGCGCGACGGCGTCGGCCAGGCGTTGGCGCTCGGCGCCGATCTTGGCGGCCGGCACGGCGTAGGTCGGAACCTCGATCGCGCCGGTTTCGCGCACGTGCGCGACGCCGATGCCGACGCCGGGCGAAACGCCGAGCCCGTCGAGAACCCGTTCCGCGCGGGGCCGATCCGCCATCGTCAATCTTCCTCGAACTTGGCCTCGACCAGGGCGACGAGCGCGTTCATCGCGCCTTCGGCCTCGGCGCCGGACGTCTTGATCTCGATCTCCGAACCGGGCGCGGCGGCCAACATCATCAGGCCCATGATCGAATGGCCGGAAACCGACTGCCCGGCGCGGGTAACCACGACGTCGGCGTCGAAGTAGCCCGCGACCTTCACGAACTTGGCGGCGGCGCGCGCGTGCAAGCCCCGCTGATTGACGATGGTGACGACGCGGACGAGCGGTTCGCCCCTGGCCTTCGGGGCCCCGGGCGAGTCGTTCATGACGA
>CAZDFF010000016.1:0-14293 GCA_964504425.1 uncultured Hyphomicrobiales bacterium | reverse complement strand
GCAACTGGGACGCGATGTTGATGTACTTGCGCCCGGCTTCCTGCGCGCTCATGACCGCGACGGCCAGCGGTTCGGTCTTCCGGGCGCTCGCCAGCTTTATGAGCATCGGCAGGTTGACGCCGGCGATGACCTCGATCTTGGCCTTATCCATGATCGAGATCGCCAGATTCGACGGCGTGCCCCCGAACATGTCGGTCAGCACCACGACGCCGTCGCCGCCGTCGACCTTGGCCACGCTGTCGACGATCTGACGGCGGCGTTCCTCCATGTCGTCGTCGGGTCCGATGCAGACGGCCGCGACTTTATCCTGCGGTCCGACCACGTGTTCCAACGCGCCGATCAGTTCGATCGCCAAGCGACCGTGCGTCACCAATACCATGCCGATCATGACGTGCGGTCTCCCGAAATTCGCCCTCGCCCCTTGGGGGAGCGGCGATTGTGGTCCAATTTCGCCGCCGTTTCCATGTCTCTGTGATGCACCTGAACCCGTTCGCCTTCGGCCGCCAGCCAGCGCGCCAACCGCTCGGCGACGAACACGGATCGATGGCGTCCGCCGGTGCATCCGACGGCGATGGTGAGATAGCTTTTGCCTTCGCCCGCGTAGCGCGGCAGCAAGGGCTTCAGCAATTTTTCGAGACGCGCCATGAAGCCCGCGTAGTCCTTGTCGCGGCGGATGTAGTCCCCGACCGCGCGTTCCTTGCCGGTGAGGTCCTTCAATCGCGGCTCGTAATGGGGATTTCGAAGAAAGCGCACGTCGAACACTAGGTCGGCTTCACGCGGCAGCCCCTTTTTATAGGAGAACGACGTGACGAAAACGCCGAGTCCGTGTTCCGAATCGACCCGGAAATGGCCCTCGAGCACGCGCTTCAAATCGGCGAGCGTCATGTCCGAGGTGTCGATCGCGACGTCGGCTTCCTCGATCAACGGCGCTACCAAGCGCCGTTCGTGGCGGATGCCGTCGGTCAACGGCCGGTCCTCGGCCAGCGGATGGCGATGACGCGTTTCGGTGTAGCGGCGCGTCAGCACGTCGTCGTCGCAATCCATGAATGCCAGCCGCACGTCGAGGCCGGGCCGCTTGATCAATTTGCCGATTTCGCCGATCAGCATTGCCGCGCCGAAATCGCGCGTGCGAATGTCGATGCCGATGGCCAGCGGCCGGATGTCGGCCCGCTGTCGGCCCCTGGGCACCAGCGATCCCAGTAGGGACAGCGGCGCGTTGTCGACGGTTTCGTAGCCCATGTCCTCGAGCGCCTTGAGCGCGGAGCTTTTGCCGGCGCCCGACATGCCGGTGATCAGCAGCACGCGCGCCGAGGATATTTCTTTCTGTGCCGGTTTCTTCGCCGATTTTTTTGCCGGCTGGCGCGCGCGATTCACGGCACGACCCTCGTCCTGCCGAGGGCGACCGACAACGCCGCGCGCACCTTGGCGACAGCCGAAGCCTCGAACGGCGCGAGACGGGTCGACGGCACCGCGACGCCCGCGATGTCGACGGCCGCCGGCGCGGGCATGCGTTCGACCGCCGACGGATCGACCATGTCGACGACCAGCGCGAGAGGCGCTTCGGCGAGCGCCGTTGTTTCGATCACGCCCAATCCCCTTACCTCGATCAGTCCGGCGATCGTTCCCGGCGCCGCCAAGCGAACGCGACCGTCCCGCACGCTCGCCTCGACCCAGTCGTCGGCGATGAGCATGGCGCCGGTGTCGATCAGCCTGAGGGCAAGATCGGACTTGCCGCTGCCCGACGCGCCGCGAAACAGGACTCCTTCGCCGTCGATGGCGACGCACGTGCCGTTGATCCGGATATTCGCCGCGTCCATGGCTGGGACCGAAGCGTGACGGCCGCGCCCCGGTCTGTCAACCGGCGGCCGGCAGCGTCACCACGAAACGCGCGCCTTTGACGCGACCTTCCGGATCGAGCCGGTTTTCGGCGCGGATGGTGCCGCCGTGCGCCTCGACGATCTGCTTGGAGATGCTCAGGCCCAACCCCGAATGGGTGCCGAATTTCTCGCCGCGCGGCCGTTCGGAATAAAACCGGTCGAAGATCGCCGTTTCCTTGCCCGCCGGGATGCCGGGGCCTTCGTCTTCGACCGCGATCTCGACCGTACCGTCGACGGTCGCCGCGTCGAGCCGGATGGTGCCGCCTTCGGGGCTGAACGATATGGCGTTCGCGATCAGATTCTGCAGCACCTGCATCAGGCTGCCTTCGACGCCCCTGACGGTCGACGGCTGGCCGTTGACGCTGCCGAGTTCGACCTTGGGACCCGATGGAGACCGGATCTCGCCGTGCACGTCGATCAGGGTCTTGATCATGGTATCGATCCTGACCGGCTGGGTTTCGAGCCGCGACAGCTCGGCGTCGAGGCGCGAGGCGTTCGAAATGTCGGTGATGAGCCGGTCCAACCTGCGGATGTCGTCGGCGATGATCGCCATCAATTTCTTCTGGCGTTCGGGGTCGGTGACGCGTTCCGCGGTTTCGAGCGCGCTTTGCAGCGACGTCAGCGGATTTTTCAATTCGTGCGCGACGTCGGCGGCGAATCGTTCGATCCCGTCCATCCGCCGCCACAAGGCTTCGGTCATTTCGCGCAGGCTGACGGAAAGATCGCCGATTTCGTCGTCGCGACGGCTGAAATCGGGCAGCACCTGTTGGCGATTGCCGCCCCGGCGCACACCTTCGGCCGCCGCCGCCAGGCGCCGGATCGGATTGGCGATGGTCCCCGCGAGGTAAATCGACATCAGGATGGTGACCAGGATCGCGATGCCGAACATCTTCAGGATATCCAAGCGCACCTGATACATCGCCGCGTCGATCGACCACGACCCCTTCGACAGCATCAGCGCGCCGACCACCTGCTTGTAGCGCTGCACCGGCACCGCGACGCTGAGCACCAATCCGCCGTCGCCGTGGGTGCGGACCTGATCGGCGTTGTCGCCGGAAAGCGCGACCACGACTTCCTCGTAATCGCCGGCCCACGGCAGCGGGCTTTCCTCGTAGGGCAGCATCTCCTCGAATCCGAACAGGCGGTTCATCGTGCGATGGTAGATTTCGAGCACCTTGGCAAACCAACTTCGCCTGTCGCCGGGCGGCGGCAATTCCTCGATGACGACCGTGCCGCCCGGCCCCGACAGATGGCGGCTGTCGGCGATCATGGTGCCGTCGGGACGATAAAGGCGGGCCCGCGTGTCCGTCGTTTCGACGATGCGCCGGACGATGCGCCGCGCGACCTCGGTCACGAGTTCCTGGCCGCGCTGTTCGTCGCTCGCGACCGACACTTCACCGATCACGGCGGCGAACATCTCGGCCTGCAGTTCGAGCGCGGACAGTTCGGCTTGGATCAGGCTGTTGCGGTACTGACCGAGGAACAGCAGACCGGCGACCAAAATCGCGAGCGCCAGCACGTTGACCGCGAGGATGCGCAACGTGATCGGCGAGACGCGGCGCCGCCGACGTGTCTTGATGTCCTCGCCCATGGCCTCCCCTTAGGCAACCCCGGCGGCCTTGGTGGCCTCAGCTCCCGCGATACCGATAGCCGACGCCGTAGAGGGTCTCGACCTCGGCGAACTCCTCGTCGACCTCGCGAAACTTGCGCCGCAGCCGCTTGATATGGCTGTCGATGGTGCGATCGTCGACGTAGATATTCTCGCCGTAGGCCTCGTCGATCAACTGATCCCGGTTCTTGACGTGGCCCGGCCGGCGCGCGAGGGCCTGCAGCAGCAGGAACTCAGTCACCGTCAGATTCACGTCCTTGCCTTTCCAGGTGCATGAATGCCGGCTGGGATCGAGTTCCAGATCGCCGCGCTTGATGAGCGTCTGCGTGCCGCCTTCGGCCGCCGCCTTGGCCTCGCGACGGCGAAGCACGGCGCGGATGCGTTCGATCAAGAGACGCTGCGAGAACGGCTTGGTGATATAATCGTCTGCCCCCATGCGCAGGCCGACGACCTCGTCGATCTCGTCGTCCTTCGAAGTCAGGAAGATGACCGGCAGCGCGGTCGTCTCGCGCAGGTTCTTCAGCAGTTCCAGGCCGTCCATGCGCGGCATCTTGATGTCGAGCACGGCGAGGTCGAAAGGCGTTTTCTGCAGGCCTTTCAAGGCCTCGGCGCCGTCGTTGAAGGTTTGCACCTTGAAGCCTTCGGCCTCGAGCGCCATCGTCACCGACGCGAGGATGTTACGGTCGTCGTCGACCAGGGCGATGGTTTGGGGCATGGTTTCTTTCGAATTCCTTTCGCGGGCGCAGCATGGCCGCGCCCCTACGCGGTAATTGACGGCGGGAATGTGGCCAAATTATAGTCGGGGCGATGGTACTCCGCTAAGGAGATTAAAAGGGAACGCGGTCAAGCCCTTGAAAAAGGACGATTCCGCGGCTGCCCCCGCAACTGTACGCGGCGATTGGCGCTCGCACAGGGCCACTGGAACGGGATTTCCCGCGCCGGGAAGGTCGAAGCGCCGAGTTCGATGCCGCGAGCCAGGAGACCTGCCATCGAACAGGGCGCGTCGGAATCGTCCGATGCGTCAACCGCAACGGTGGGTTGGATTATGAACGACATCAAGACTTCGACACGTACCGGCGCCGGCGATTCCGCGAATCGTCTCGCCCTTGCCATGCCGGCGATCTTCGCCATCGTCTTCGGCATGTTCATGGTGTACGGCGTGGGCTTCGCCCATCCGACGACCATTCACAACGCAGCGCACGACGCGCGTCACGCCTTCGCCTTCCCCTGCCACTGAGGGGGCCCGCATGATCGCCAGGATGGTTCGCACGGCCGTATTGGCCGGCGCGGTCGCCGGGCTGTTCGCCTGGGGCTTGCAGATGGCCAAGACGGCACCGCTGATTCTGAAGGCCGAGGTGTTCGAGGAAATGGCCGACAAGGCCGCCGCCGAAAAGGCCAAGGCCGCGCCCGTCGCCAAGGAAGCCGCGACGCATTCCCATGCACCGGGCACAACGGCCCATTCCCATTCGCACGCGCACAATGACGCCAAGGAATGGGAACCGGAAAGCGGGCTCGAGCGCAACGCCTACACACTGCTGTTCAGCGTCCTGGCCGGCGTCGGGTTTGCCTTCGTGCTGGTCGGCGGCATGATGTTGGCCGGACGGCCGATCGGCTGGAAGGCCGGCATGGTCTGGGGCCTGGCGGGGTTCGCCGCGTTCTATCTGGCGCCCGCCTTCGGACTGGCACCGGAAGTCCCCGGTGTCGCCGCCGCCGAATTGGGCGGACGGCAGGCGTGGTGGTTCGCCACCGCGGCGGCGACGGCGGTTGGACTGGGTCTGATCTTCTTCGCCCGCGGCGCCGTATGGAAGGCGCTGGCGGTGGCCTTGATCGTGCTGCCGCACGTCATCGGCGCGCCGCATCACGCCCTCGAACCCGGACTGGTGCCGGCCGCCCTGGCAGCCGAGTTCGCCGTCGCCTCGCTGGTGACGGTCGGGCTGTTCTGGCTGGCCCTGGGCGGACTCGTCGGCTACTTCCACGAACGGGGTCGCACCGCCTGATTGGCGCGACGGCCGCCGACGCATTATCCTACCCGGCAAGGAGAAGGCCTCTCTTTGCCGGGTAGTTTTTTATGACTGAAGCCAAGATTCCCCATTCCGTCGCGGCCCGGCGCCTGATGCGGCACGCCCGTTCGGCGATGCTGGCGACGGCGCTTGCCGAGGGCGCACGGGGCGAGGCCGGATGGCCTTACGGCTCGCTGGTCACGGTGGCGCTCGATTGCGACGCCAGCCCGATCCTGCTGTTTTCCGATCTATCGGACCATACCCGCAACATCAAGGCCGATCCGCGCGCCTCGCTGCTGTTCGAGGCGGCATCGCGGCGCGCCAATCCGCAAACCGGGCCGCGCGTGACCGTGCTCGGGCGCGTCGAACCGACGGCGGACGAACGATTGAAGCGCCGTTTTCTCGCCCGCCATCCGGATGCCGCGATGTACGCCGCCTTCAAGGATTTTCGTTTCCACCGCATGACGATCGAGCGGGCCCATTTCGTCGGCGGGTTCGCCCGCGCGGTCTGGATCGACGGCGAACGGATGCGCTTCGATGCGAATGTCGCCGAGGCGATCGCCGCAATGTCGGACGGCGCGATCGAGCATATGAACGGTGACCACGCCGAGGCCGTGAATCTTTATGCAAACCGCCTGCTGGGCCGCAAGGGCACGGGTTGGGTCCTGACCGGGATCGACCCCGAGGGGATCGACCTGCGTCTCGGCAGGCAGTTCGCAAGGCTCGACTTCGAGGCGCCGCTCGCCGACGCCGCGGCCGTCAGGCCCGAGTTGGTCCGTCTCGCCGGGCTCGCGCGCAACAGGAAATAACGAATATCGCGCGCGCCCGGGAATAGAAGCGCCCGGCAATCGGTCTTTCTACCCGAAAGGGTGGCAAAAGACCCCATCTCCAGTGTTGATCGAAAACCGCCCGCGTGGCTATGTTCACCGAAACGCCAAATCGGCGCCGGGCGACCGTTCGGCCGCCACCAGTGCCACCTCAGGAGGAGCATCCAGTGCGGGACATCGGACCCACCGTCAGCCGTTTCGGCCTCGACAAACACGGCATTAAGAACATCGGCATCGCCCATTGGAATTTCGGCCCCGAAGCCTTGGTCGAGGAGGCGCTCCGGCGTCACGAGGGGTCGATGTCCCGGGGCGGCGCGCTGGTGACGCTGACCGGCCAGCACACGGGACGGTCCGCCAACGACAAGTTCATTTCCGAGGAAGGCACGATCAAGGATCAGATTTGGTGGGGCAAAATCAATCGGCCGATCTCGCCGGAAAAATTCGACCTGCTGCATGCCCATCTGATGGATCACCTGCGAAATCGCGACGTCTTCGTGCAGGACTGTTTCGCCGGCGCCCATCCCAAGTTCCGACTGCCGGTGCGGGTCGTCACCGAAAACGCATGGCATAATCTTTTCGCCTACAACATGTTCATCCAGGCGACGCCGGGCGAACTGGCGAATTTCGAGCCCGCCTTCACCGTGATCCAGGCACCGAGCTGCCATGCCAACCCGAAGATCCACGGCACCAATTCCGAGGTCTTCATCGTCGTCAGCTTCGAAAAGCGCATGGTGCTGGTCGGCGGATCGTCCTACGCGGGCGAAATCAAGAAATCGATCTTCTCGATCCTAAACTACCTGTTGCCGCCGCAGGGCGTGCTTCCGATGCACTGCTCGGCGAACGTCGGCGCCAAGGGCGATTCGGCGATCTTCTTCGGCCTTTCCGGCACGGGGAAAACGACCCTTTCCGCCGACAGTTCGCGCACCCTGATCGGCGACGACGAGCACGGCTGGGGCGAGGACGGTGTCTTCAATTTCGAGGGCGGATGCTACGCCAAAGTGATCAACCTGAGCCCCGAGGCCGAGCCCGAAATCTTCAAGACCACGCGCACTTTCGGGTCGATCCTGGAAAACGTGATCATGAACATGGACACCCGGGAGCTGGATCTCCACGACGGATCGCTGACCGAAAACACCCGTTCGTCCTATCCGCTAAGCCAGATCCCGAACGCGTCGGCGACCGGCCGCGCCGGGCATCCGAAGAACATCGTCATGCTGACCTGCGACGCCTTCGGCGTGCTGCCGCCGATCAGCCAGTTGACGGCCGACCAGGCGATGTACCATTTCCTTTCCGGCTACACCGCCAAGGTCGCCGGCACCGAAAAGGGCGTCAAGGAGCCGTCCGCGACATTCTCGACCTGCTTCGGCGCGCCCTTCATGCCGCGCCATCCGACCGTCTACGCCAAGCTGCTGGGCGAGAAAATGGCCCGGCACGGCGCCAAGTGCTGGCTGGTCAACACCGGCTGGAGCGGCGGCGGATACGGCGTCGGCCAGCGCATGCGCATCCAGCACACCAGAGCGATGCTGAACGCGGCGATCGAGGGCAAACTGGAGACGGCCTCGTTCCGCCCCGATCCGAACTTCGGCGTATTGGTGCCGGACGGGTGCCCGGACGTGCCGGCGGACGTACTGAACCCGCGCAATACCTGGACCGACGCCACCGCCTACGATAGGCAGGCCCAGGATCTGACCCGGCGCTTCGCCAAGAATTTCGAGCAGTTCGAAACCCATGTCGACGCCAAGGTGAAGGCCGCCGCGATCCGCGCCGCCGCCTGAACTCACGCGACATCACTATATCGAAGCGGCGCCGGAATCCCGGCGCCGCTTTTGTTTTGGCCTCGCCCACGGGCCAGCGAATGCTTGTGCAAATTAATATTGCGAATGATTTGCAATATTAATACAACGACAAGGCGGCGGACGGGATTCGTCCCGGCCCGGCACCTGGAGGGGGGCGTCTCCGGGACTCTCGATCCGCCGCCCACAATCTGCGCCATGGAGGCCCCCGGACCATGCATCCCACCGATACCACCCGATCCCCGTCCGCACTCGCCCGACGCTGCACGGCAATCCGCACCGCCGACGCGGAACTGCTGCTGGTCGGATCGATCCGGCTCTGGCTCCGAGACGCGGGGGAATGGCCCGCCGTGGTCGACGAATTCATCGTCGCCTTCGGCGGACGCGATCCGACATTCGCGCTGAACGGACTGAAATGCCTGATCGAAATTCTATCCGGCGCGGCACGACGCACGATGCAGTTCCATCGGCCGGAATGTTCGCGCCTCAGCGCCGACGAAGCGGTGCTTGTCGCCTTGATCGCGGCCTTGCAGAAGGATCGCCAAGCGCACGCCGAGGCGATCCTACGCTGGCTGTTGCCCCGGCCCGCGCAGGGCGGCGCGCTTCGTCATGCGTTCTGGATCGCGCACGGCATGAGCGAAGCCGGGCTTCGCCTGCGCCTGCCGAGGATGGATGCGTCAGGCGCGCCAGAAATCGGGCGAGAGAAGCACCAGGACGGTGAAGAGTTCGAGCCGGCCAAGCAGCATGGCGAAGGTCAGCAGCCCCTTCGCGCCCTCCGGAAGCGTCGCGAAGTTTCCCGCCGGCCCGATCGTGGCGCCCAGCCCCGGGCCGACGTTGCCGAGCGCGGTCGCCGCGCCGCTGAAGGCGGTCACGAAGTCGAGCCCCATGGCCGCCAAAGCGAAGCCGATGATGCCGACGCTGACCAAGTAGACGGCAAGAAACAGAACCACCGCATGCATGATGTCGAACGTGACCGCGCGGCCGCCGAAACTGGGCGTGAAGGCGCGGTGCGGATGAAAGAGCCGGAGCGCGTAGACGCGAAGCGCCAGGACCAGGATCTGAAAGCGAAAGACCTTGATGCCGCCCGACGTTGACCCGGTGCACCCGCCGACGAACGTCAGAAGGAAGAACGCGCCCGTGACCATCGGCCCCCAGGTCCCGTAATCGACCGACGCGAAGCCCGTCGTCGTCACCACCGAGGTTATGTTGAAGGCGGTCTGTCGGATCGCGTCGGCGAACGGCACCCCGGTCGCCCGCGACAGCCACAGCGCGATCGCGACGGAAGACCCGGCAATCACGACCACCAGCCCCTGCACCTGCGGATCGCGCACCAGCGCCCAGCGATCGCCGAGGACGGTCTTCAGAAACAAGATAAAGGGAAGCGAACCGAGAATCATGAAAACGACGACGATCCATTCGATCGCGGGGTTTTTGAAGTGGCCGATCGAATCGTCGGACGTGGAATACCCGCCGGTCGAAAGCGTCGTCATCGCGTGATTGATAGCCTCGAATCCGCTCATGCCGGCGACCCAGAGCAACAACGCGCACAGCATCGTCATCAACAAATAGACTTGGCACATGAACAGTGTGATGCGCTTGATCTGCGGCATCACCTTGTCCGACTTGTCGGAACTTTCCATCTGGAACAGCTGCATGCCGCCGACGCGCAGGAACGGCAGCAGCGCGATCGCCATGACGACGATACCGATGCCGCCCAGCCATTGCAGCATCGATCGCCAAAGCAATATCCCCGGCGGCGCGTTGTCGAGTCCGGTCAGCACCGTCGACCCCGTCGTGGTCAGCCCCGACATCGCTTCGAAGTAAGCGCCGACGATGCTGATCGGCAGTTCCGCGAACAGGAACGGCAGCGCGCCGAAGGCGGCGATGATGGACCACGCCAAAAACGTCAGGATGAACCCCTGCGACCGCGACAACGGCCGGTGCTCGCCCTTGCTGGCGAGGATCATCGATCCGCCGAGAAAAGCGGTGACGGCCCCGGCCCAGACGAACGCCTGCCAATCCGGATTGTCGGCCGCGGCGTCGACGAAGGCCGGCACCAACATGGCGGCGCCGAGGCCGCACAGCAGATGGCCGAGAATGAAAACGATGAGGTTCATGGTCGTGGCCCGAGGGCGATTCCGAATATCCGTCGAATCAACTTTTATAGTGAGGCACGTCGACCGGCCGGCGCGTTCCCGCGCCCAGGTCGTAGACATGGAAACTATTCATGGTCCGGCCGTACAGATGCAGGCTGACTGCCCGACGGCCGGCCGCCGGCACGCCGGTGCGATGGATATGGTCCGGATTCGGCACGAACGTCGTGACCGTGCCTTGCGCCATCAGGATCAGCGCGCCCGGCGTCATCGTAATGCCTTCGTCCCGTCCCACCGCCGGTCCATCGGGCACGTAGGCCTGTTCCTCAAGCACACCCGACACGACGCCGACCACGCCCCAGGTGCCGTGATCGTGCACCGGGGTCCATTGGCCGGGAGTCCAGACCAGGGCAAACAAGGAAAGGCGGCCGTCGTCGGGTACGTAGATCGCATTCCGGGCATAATGGTCGGGATCGGCACGCAGGTGTTCCGGCTTGAGGAAATCCGCATGATCGGCAAGCAGGTCGCGCATCAGGGGCGCGGTCCGGCAGACGCATTCATGCGCGCCGCTTACGCCCTCGACCGCGCGCCGGCAAGCGGCGACGAAGGCTTCGAGCGCGTCGCTCATGTTTTTGCACCGAGGGAAACGGCCGACGCCGCGAGCGCCAGCCAGCCGACAATGAGCATCGTCCCGCCCACCGGTGCGGCGCCGGCAACGGGGACAATTCCCGTCATGCCGAAGACATAAAGGCTTCCGGAAAACAGCACGATGCCCGCCGCGAATGCGACCCCGGCGACGTGCGCGGCAACAGTGCGCGGCCCCGCAGCGGGCCGTTCCGCCGCCCAGGCAGCGCCGATCAGCGCCAGCGAATGCACCAGATGATAAATCACCCCCGTGCGGAAGGCTTCGACCAGCACGCGCTCCTTGCCGGCGAGCCCATGCGCGCCGTAAGCCCCGGCGCCGACCGCGACGGCACCGCTGATCCCGGCCAGGAACAGCCATACCCGCCACAAGCCCGACGACACGGTCATCCCATCGGCTCCAATTTGCGCAGTTGCGCGATCACGGCGGCCTCCAACGCGCCGGCCTCTTGGCCGGGCACGTCGGACACGGCGTCGATGAAGCAGGACACGTCCTTTTCCAGAATGCCGATGGTGTTGTCGGGGTCGTAACCCTGACGCGAGAATGCGATCTTGTCGAAGTTGTTGCCGAACCAAGTGCCGCCGGAGCTGGTGCTCATCACGTCCAGAAGCCGCTTTTGCGAAACGCCCAGTGCCGCGGCCGCCGCAAGCGCCCGGCGCACGACCGCGACCGTGGTCGCGGATACCAGGTTATTCAACACCTTCACCGTCATGCCGGCGCCGAGGGGACCCAGATGGTGGATTTCCTTGCCCATGATCTTGAACAACGCCATGACCTTGGCGACGTCTTCGTCGCCGCCGCCCACCATCCAGGTCAAGGTGCCGTCCTCGGCCCGATAGGGCGCGCCCGACATCGGCGCGTCGATCAGGCCCGTGCCGTCGGGTAACCGGTCCATGATTCGGGCGATGGCCTTCGGCGACAACGTGGACGTGATGATGACCACGGATGGACGCTTGTTCGCGGTCATGATCGCCTGATCGTCGAACAGCAGGTCCATGGTTTCGCGTTCGTCGCGCACGACGGAAAAGACGATGCCGCAACGGCCGGCGAAATCGAACGGCGCATCGACCATCCGCGACGCGAAGGCGCCGAATTCGGATTTCGGCCGGACGTCGAAGCCCCAGACCTCGTGGCCCGCCGCGCTCAATCGCTCGGCCATGGGCAGCCCCATGGCGCCGACGCCGGCGATGCCGATGGCGTTCATGAATGACCTCGCCGGCCCGGCGGCACAGTCGTCGTTGGAATTTTAGTCATGGGCGGGCCGAAGTTAAGCACGGGCCGGGCGGGCGGCCCAGAAAATCGGCTATTCTATTGATATTATTGTATTTTTAACGCGGCAAATCGCTCGAACCCGTCAGGAAGGCATCGACCGCGCGGGCGCATTGACGGCCTTCGCGGATCGCCCAGACGACCAGCGACTGGCCCCGGCGCATATCCCCGCAGGAGAAGACCTTCGATTGCGACGTCCTGTAGACGTCGGTGTCCGCGTTCACGTTGCCCCGAGGGTCGAGCTTGACGCCCAGTTCCTTCAGCATGCCTTCGTGCACGGGGTGGACGAAGCCCATCGCCAGCAGCACCAATTCGGCCGGCAGTTCGAATTCGCTGCCCTTGATCTCGTGCACGCCGAAGCGGCCCTGATCGTCTTTCTTCCATTCGACGCGAACGCAATGAAGCGTCTTCACCTCGCCGTCCGCGCCGGTGAGCTTCTTGGTCAGGACCGAGAAGTCGCGCTCGGCGCCTTCGGCCTGCGACGACGACGTCCGCATCTTCAGCGGCCAGTCGGGCCAGGTCAGGCCCTTGTTTTCCTTCTCCGGCGGCTTCGGCATGATTTCCAACTGGGTTACCGACTTGGCGCCTTGCCGGAACGAGGTGCCGATACAGTCCGAGCCCGTATCGCCGCCGCCGATGACGACGACGTGCTTGCCGGTCGCCAGGATCGGTCGGTTGTCGCCGATGAATTCGCCGGCGACCCGCTTGTTGCTCTGGGTCAGAAATTCCATCGCGAAGTGCACGCCCATCAGGTCGCGCCCGGGAATGTCCAGATCGCGCGGCTTTTCCGAGCCGCCCGACAGCACCACGGCGTCGAAGCCGACCATCAGCACCTTGGCCGGGAACGTCACGCCGACGTAACTGTTGGGCCGGAATTCGACGCCTTCGGCCTGCATCTGCGCCATGCGCCGGTCGATCAGGTGCTTTTCCATCTTGAAGTCGGGAATGCCAAAACGCAGCAACCCGCCGACGCGCGAATTCTTCTCGAACACGACCACGTCGTGGCCCGCTCGCGCCAACTGCTGCGCGCAGGCCAAACCCGCCGGGCCGGAGCCGACGACGGCGACGCGCTTGCCGGTCTTGTGGTCGGCGATCTGCGGCTGAATCCAGCCTTCCTGCCAAGCACGATCGACGATGGCGCATTCGATCGTCTTGATCGTCACGGGCTCGTCCCGGATGTTCAACGTGCACGCGGCTTCGCACGGTGCCGGGCAGATGCGCCCGGTAAATTCGGGGAAGTTGTTGGTCGAGTGCAGCACCTCGCTGGCGGCGCGGAAATCCCCCCGATAGACCAGATCGTTCCAGTCCGGGATGATGTTGTTGACCGGGCATCCCTCGTGACAGAAGGGAATGCCGCAATCCATGCAGCGGGCGCCCTGCTTGGCCAGATCGTCGTCGGCCAGCGGCACGACGAATTCCTTGAAATGCGCGACGCGCTCCTCGACCGGCGTATAGACGCGGTCGCGGCGCGGCACTTCCATGAATCCGGTTGGTTTTCCCATAAAAGGCTCTGACGTTATTCGGCGGCGGACTTGCCGGCGGCGGCCTCGGCGGCGGCCTTGGCCTGGAGGTCGACCAGCGCGCGACGATAATCGACCGGCATGACCTTGACGAATTTGGGAAGATAACGATCCCAGTGGTCGAGAATGCGGGTCGCGACCGCGCTGGCGGTATAGCGCTTGTGCCGTTCGATCAGCCAGCGGAGCCGCTGTTCGTCGTCGCCGATCATATCCAGCATGATCTCGGCGATGGGCCGGGCCAGCACGTCGTCGTTCGAAGACCTCGCGTCGCCCGAAGGCGCGATCCGCTCGAGCGCAACCATCGCGGTGTTGCAGCGCCTCTCGAAAGCGCCCTTTTCGTCGAGCACGTAGGCGACGCCGCCGCTCATGCCGGCGGCGAAATTGGCGCCGGTTTCGCCGAGCACCGCGACGCAGCCGCCGGTCATGTATTCGCAACCGTGATCGCCGACGCCTTCGACGACCGCCAGCGCGCCCGAGTTGCGCACGGCGAAGCGTTCGCCGGCGACGCCGCGGAAATAGCATTCGCCCGCGATCGCGCCATAAAGGACCGTATTGCCGATGACGATGTTCTGTTCCGGCGTGAAGCGGCTTTTCTTGTTCGGATAAACGACGATGCGTCCGCCCGACAGGCCCTTGCCGACGTAGTCGTTGGCGTCGCCTTC
>CAZDFF010000015.1:0-24531 GCA_964504425.1 uncultured Hyphomicrobiales bacterium | reverse complement strand
ATGCCCGTAATTGAAGATGTTGCGCGGGCCCCGGTCGAATTCGTCTTCTTCGATGTAGTGTTTCTTTATTTCGAGCGAGCGGCGGATGAACCGCTGCATGGTCGCCTTGTCGGCGAACAGATCGCCATAGGCCGCGGCGATAACATCGAACGACGCCGGCCCGTCAATGGCGTGAACCTTCAGCATCTCGCCGACGCCGGAGCGCACATCGCGTTCGTCGAGCGTATCCAGAACCCCTGCGTCGACGACCACCTGCGACGGCGGCGTGAAGGTGCCGAGAATGTTCTTGGCCTTGCCGCTGTTGATCGAGCTTTTCGAGCCGATGCACGAATCGGCCTGGGCCAGTAGCGTGGTCGGGTAGAACCGCCATTCGACACCACGCAAAAGGGTCGCTGCCAGAAAGCACGTGATGTCCTGCACGATGCCGCCGCCGACGGAGACCAGGACGTGGTCGCGGCGGACGCCGCGCGCCACCAGATGTTCGACGTAAGCCGGAAAGCGGTCGAGGGACTTCGCTTCCTCGGTCGCGTCGAGCCGCAGCACCGAAGGCATCGACAATACATTTTTCAGGCGGGCGGCATAAAGATCCGCGACCCGCGCGTCGATGAGCACATGCGCGCCGGGCGGCGGATCGGCGTTCAGGGTATCGAGGCCGTCCGGATCGAACAGGACCCGGTAATCGCCCTTGTGCGACCGGATCGTCAGGGTTCCCTCAGACACGGGTGAAACCGCCGTCGATGGCGATGTTCTGGCCGCTGACGTAGGTGTTTTCCGGTCCCGCCAGCCAGGCGACCAGAACCGCGATTTCCTCGGGCCTGCCGAGGCGCCGGGCCGGCACCTGGGCCGTCACCGCGCGGATGCCGTCCTCGCCCAGCACGCGTCGGGTCAGTTCGGTATCGATGAAACCCGGCGCAACGCAATTGGCGAGGATGCCGTGTTCGGCGACTTCCGCCGCCAAGGCCGCCGTCATGCCGTCGACCGCGAACTTGCTGGTCGAATAGGAACCCCGGCCGGAACGGCTGATCTTGCCCCAGATAGAGCTGAGCGTGACGATTCGGCCCCATCCTTTCGCCTTCATCGCCGGCACAATGGCGCGGCACAGCAGAAACGGCGCCGCGACGTTGATTTTCTGGATGCGGGCGAATTCCTGCGGGTCGATATCGGAAAATGCCGCGTTCTGATTGATGCCGGCGTTGTTGATCAGGATGTCGGGACCGAGTTTCGCGATTTCGTCGGCGAAGGCGTTCGTTTGGGCATCGTCGGCGAAGTCGACGGCGCGATAGTCGGCACCGGCGGGCGGCGAACCGTCCGGCCGGGTGCCGGTGCCGAGCACGCGCGCCCCGTCGGCGAGAAGGCGTTCGGCCACCGCCCGGCCGATGCCGCGCGTGGCGCCGGTGACGACGGCTAATTTTCCGCTCAAGGGACCGGTCATGGCTTCTCCGCGACGATGTTCCAGGCGAATCCGATATACCGGCCGAGCCACAATTCGAGGGCGGTTTCGACCATGAACGGCCGGCCGTAGACCAATTCGCCGCCGGGATGGGCGCGCCGGCCGAAGGCGCGCAATACCGCGTCGCGCATCTGGGTCAGGCGGGGAACGGCGAAGTTGTCGAACTGAAAACTCGACTTCCGCAGCGAGATAATGCGGAAATTTCGAAGCAAGGTTTCGATCTCGCGGCGAGAATAGATGCGGGTGATCGGGTTGCGGGTTTCGCCGTGCTTGGGCGTCCCTTCCGTCACCCGGCCGGCCCATTCGGCTTCCGGACGGCGGAACATCTCGCCCGAGAACAGGCCGCGCGGAATCATATTGCACCAGAAATTGGCGGAGTGCCGCGCATATAGCATCAGAATCGCCTGCCCGCCCGGTTTCAGCACGCGGCGGACTTCGGCGACGGCGCGGACCGTATCTTCCGAATGGTGCAGCACCCCGTTCGAATAAACGATGTCGAACGCGTCGCCGCAAAACGGCAGGTTTTCGGCGTCGGCCTGATAGGCACGGCCGTCGGCGCCGGGAATCAACGAAAGCTTGAGCGCGGCCGACGCGGCGCGTTGCGGCGTGATGTCGGTCGCGATCACCGAAGCGCCCTTCGACGCGAACAACGCCGAATGGCCGCCGCCGCCGCAGCCGATTTCTAGCACCCGCCGTCCGACGAGTCGGTCGAGCGGCATCTCCACCGCCGCCAGATGAAGGCGGCGGCGGAACATATCCTCAAGATCGCCCAGCGCGGCGGCGAGCGAGGCTTCATCCAACCGGGCGTCGGTTTCGGCGTAAATCTGCCGATAGAGATCCCCCCACCAGGCACGGATGTCTTTTTTGATCGTGCTGTTCGATGCGTCGGCCAGAAGAACGGCAAGACCGCGGCGAGGGTCGAACGGATAGACGGCGGCGCAGCCGGAACACGTCAACGCATCGGCGCCGAATCCGAGGCCGTCGTGACCGCAGGCCGGGCAGCGAAGAATTCGGGCGGCGTCGAGCGCGATGGAATCGGCGACCGCGTTCAATATTGGCCCCAGAACGGATCGCCTTTCATGTGCGCTTCGACCTTGTCGCGATCGGCCGGGCTGTCGACCGAATAGGACCGGATCGCCGGATAGGGCGCGACGATCTGGCCCAGCCCGTGGTCGCAGATGCGATTCGAATCGCAGGCTTCCTTCAGTTCGAGCGGTGATTCCGGCGTTTCGGTGAACCATTTCAGGAAATGCCAGCGAAAGGCGAAAATACCGTAGATCCGCTTGGCGCCGAGCGCCGGCGAAAAGGCGCCAGGCTTGCACCAGGGAATCGGCGCGCGCGACGTATAGAGAACATTGCCGACCAGATCGTGAACGATCTTCACTGTATCGGGATTGAGAAAAACCGCTTCGTCGTCGATATCCATCGCCAGCACCGTGCCACGCGCGGCCGCATCGTCGAGCAGCGGCTTCACCGCGGCGTCGATCATGTCCGGACGCATCATCGGCTCGTCGCCCTGCACGCACACCACGATGTCGTCGTCGCGGATGTTCGGCACGCACTTGGGCGCGGCCTCGGCGACCCGATCGAGCGCGCGGGTATGCGTATCCGCCGTCATGACGACGGGATAGTTCTTGGCCCGCCCGAATTCGGCGATTTCCGGGTCGCAGGTCGCCAGCACCAAGGCGTCCCATCCCGGGAACATCCGCGCGCGCTCGAACACGTGCTCGACCATCGGCCGGCCGCAAATGGGAAACAGCGGCTTGCCGGGAAAGCGGCTGGACGCCATGCGCGCCGGAACGACACCGATGACTTTGGTCACGATGATTCTCTCTTAGATAGGGATGGAACGAGTCATGGGCGGACGACGTCGCCGATGCGCCGGATCACCGGCGTGATCTGTTCGGCCGTGGCCGCGGAAAAGCGCGAGAAGCCCTTGAGACAGGGTTCGATGAAGTCCTTGCGGTAATAAACGAGGTCCGCGAGCGTGGCGTGAACCGCGTCGGCGCGGGCGCCGAAAGCGACGTGACAGAAATTGCCGGCGCCCCGGAGCGTGCGAAAGCCGAAACCGTCCATCGCGTCCAGAAACACGCGCTTGCCGGCCTCGAGCCGGGCGACCGAGGCCATGACCTCGTCGTGACGATCCAGCATGCAATCCAATACCGCGGCGGAAAACGAACCAATTTCGTACATCGGCCGCACCTTGTGCAGCAGTGTCGCCAAGCGGGCGTCGGCGACCGCGTAACCGACTCGGATGCCCGCCATGCCCCAGGCCTTGGCGGTCGACCGGACCACCACGAGGTTGGGATAGCGCCCAATCATCGGCACGGCGGTTTCCGGATGGAACGGATAATAGGCTTCGTCGACCAGCATGACGGCGCCGGCCTTGGCCGCCGCGGCGACGATCCGTTCCAGGTCGGCCGGCAGGAATACGGTCCCGGTCGGACTGTCCGGATTGGGCAGGCAGACCAGCCGGGGCCGCTCGCGAGCGATGGCTTCGACGACCGCATCGGCCGACAGCGCCGGCCCCGCGTTCGAAGCCCCGTAGGCGATGGGCACCGCGCGGGCGCCATAAATGCGGGCGTAGACCGGATACATGGCGAACGTCGGTTCCGTCATGATCACGGCTTCGCCGGGCGACACGAAGGTCTCGAACACGGCGCGGATGGCGCCGTCGGACCCGGGCGCGAGCAGCAGGTTGTCGGCCTCGACGCCGACCGACGCCGCCAGCTTGGCATAAAGTGGCGCGAGATCGGGGTAGGTGAAATGCGCGTCGATCGACACGCCGGCGATGGCTTCCCGGACCACGGCCGCCAGCGCGGGGTCCGGGTTTTCGTTCTTGTCCAACCACAGCATCTTCGGATCGCGCGCTTCCGGCTTGACGCGACCGGGACGGACGAGCGCCGGGTCGGCGACGGCGGGACGGGGAGCGGGAATCGGTGTAGTCATGGGTCAGCAGTCGGACATTGCGCTTGTCTGAATCGGGACAAACGCGATAGATAGCGGTGGGCAACCACGCCGATGCCGGGCGACAGGGGCACGACCGGAGATCGTATGCAGCGAGACCGAAAATTGAAAGCGGGCGTCGTCGGCGTGGGTTCGATGGGCCAGAATCATGCCCGCATTCTTTCCCAGATGAACAACGTCGAATTGGTCGGCTTCGCGGAAACCGATCCGGCCACGCGCGAGCGCATGACGGCGCGCTTGCGGGTTCCCGGTTACGCGAGTTTCGGCGAGATGCTGGACGCCGAAAAACCCGATTTCGTCACCGTCGCGCTTCCGACAATCCACCATTACGGCGCGACGATGGCGGCCTTGAACGCGGGAGTTCACGTCCTTGTCGAAAAGCCCATAGCCTTGAACGTCGACGAGGCCGAAGAGATGATCGCGCTCGCCGAACGGAAAGGCCTGTTGCTCGGCGTCGGGCACGTCGAGCGCTTTAATCCCGTCGTTTCCGCCTGCGCTAACTGGATCGACGAAGGCAAATTGGGACGCATCTATCAGATCACCATTCGGCGCATCGGTCCGTTTCCCACCCGCGTCATGGACGTCGGCGTTATTCTGGACCTGGGTTCGCACGATATCGATCTTCTTTGCCACCTCTCTCGGTCCGGCGTCCATCGATTCGCCGTCGAGACGTCGCGACGCCTGCATCAATCCCACGACGACCTCGCCATCGCAATGTTTCGGTTCGACAGCGGCATCATCGGACTCATCGTCGAAAACTGGCTGACCCCGACCAAAACCCGCGACCTTGTGATCAACGGCGAACGCGGCATGCTGGTCGCCGACATGCTGACGCAGGATCTGTTCTTCTACGAGAACCAGGAAGCAACCAACCTGTTGAAGGGTGCCGCCGCCGGCATGGCGATCGGCAACATGATCCGATACAACGTGGTTCGCGAGGAACCCCTGAGAATCGAACTTTCGACGTTCGCCGACGCGGTCGCCGGCGGTTCCGCGTTTTCGGTCGACGGCCGAGCGGGTCTCGAAGCCCTCAAAATCGCCCGACGCCTGATCGATCTTGCGGCCGAGCAAGGCAACGTCTGAATCGCCGTTACGGGGTCTGCGTTTCATACCACGCTACTGTTTGGGCGATCCCGTCGTCGAGGGCCGTCGTCGCCACGTCCCCAATCAGCGACCGGGCCAAGTCGATATTAGCGCAGTGCCGACGAACGTCGGCTGGACGCGCGGGCCGATGGTCGATCGGGCCGCGATAGTCCATCGCGCGGACAACGGCGGCGACGATTTCGCCGATCGGCGTTTCCCGGCCGCTGCCGAGATTAACGACCGCCCCCTTGCTTTCGGGTAGAACGGCAAGGCGTAGGATCGAGCGGACGGTATCCTCGACGAAGATGAAATCCCTGGTCTGAAGGCCGTCGCCTTCGACAATCGGCTTTTCCCCCGCGCGGATGCGCCGGACCGTGAGCGGAATGACCGCCGCCAGTGCGCCTTGATTTTGGCGCGGGCCGTAGTTGTTGAACGGTCGAATCGTCATGATTTCCAGGCCGAACATTCTGACGTAGGAAGCCAACGCGAGATCCGCCGCCGCCTTGCCCGCGGCGTAGCTGGTTTCCGCCAACAGCGGATGCGTTTCGTCCATCGGAACCGTCTGCGCGGTGCCGTAGACTTCCGACGATGAAAGGTGAACCAGCCGACCGTAAGCGCCTTCGCGCAGCAGATCGGCCAGGACCAAGGCGATGTCCAGGTTGACACGGCAGGCGCCGGACGGGTTGAAAAAGGAGTAGAGCAGCGCCTTCGTCGCCATGTTGAAGACGATATCCGGCTTTTCCGCCTCGAACACGGCGCGCATCGCAGCCCCTTCGGCGGCGTCTTCCCGGTGGATCGAAATCGCGTCTCCGTGAACTCGGACGGCATCGGCCAGATTCTCCATCTTGCCGAGGAAGAACGTATCGACGATCGCGACCCGCGCTGCGCCCGCACGCAGTAAAGCATCCGCCAGGTGACTGCCGATGAAGCCGGCACCCCCCGTGATGAGGGCACGCTTGCCCTTGAAATCGCTCGTCTCAGGCATGAACCGTCACCGCCTCCCGGACCGCCGCAGCCACGGCGTCGATTTCTCCGTCGGAAAGACCTGCGTGAACCGGCAGGGAAAGGACTTCCGCGGCGGCCGTTTCGGCGTTCGGACACCGCGCGCCGCTCAACCCCCGCTCGATCAAGGGCGTCTGGCGATAAAGCGGCACCGGGTAGAACACGGCGGAATCGACCCCGGCGCGATTCAATGCCGCTTGAATGCCGTCCCTATCGCCGGAAATCCGAACGGTATACTGGTGAAACACATGACGGCATCCGGGCCGGGTGACCGGGCAACGCACCGCGTTCGAAAGCGCGGCCGTAAGTCTTTCGGCGTTTGTAATGCGCGTCCGGTTCCATGCATCCAGTTTCCCCAACTGGACTAAACCTATCGCCGCATTCAAATCGGTCATTCGGAAATTGTACCCGAGAAGATCATGATAATATCGGCGGCGCATGCCGTGGTTGCGAAGGACCCGAATTCGCTCCGCCAGATCCGTATCGTTCGTCGTGACCATGCCGCCTTCGCCCGTGGTCATGTTCTTCGTCGGATAGAAGGAGAAACAGCCCGTCGCGAACGAACCGACGCGACGGCCGCCGATTTCGGCTCCATGCGCCTGGGCCGCGTCCTCGATGACGACGATACCGGCATCGTCGGCGATCCTCTGGATCGAAGGCATATCGGCCGGATGGCCGTAAAGATGCACGGGCATGATCGCCTTCGTTCTCGGCGTCACTGCGGCCGCAACGAGCGCCGGATCGATATTGAACGTATCCGTCTCGATATCGACGAACACCGGAACGGCGCCGACCGCCAGGATCATGCTGACCGTGCTCATGAACGAGAACGGCGTCGTGACGACCTCGTCGCCGGGACCGACCCCGTGCGCCAGCAAGGCCAAGTGCAATGCCGCCGTTCCGGACGACACCGCCACGGACTCCGCCGTGCCGCAATGCGCCGCGAACGCCTTTTCGAACGCGGCCACGCGCGGCCCCTGGGCCAGGATACCCGAACGCATGACCTCGACGACGGCCTGCTCTTCCTCCACGCCCAGGAGGGGTCTGGCCAACCGGATCATGGGCGTCCTCCGACGTCGACGGTCAGGCCGCATTCACACAGGGCGCGCCCATCGGCGGAAGCATCCGGCAAGCGCTTGCCGCAGGCGCAGGCATATCCAGCATGGCGCGCGGGCACGCCGAGCACGATGCCGTGATCGGGGACGTCGCGGGTCACGACGCTGCCGGCGCCGACCATCGCGAAGATGCCGACGGTGACGCCGGGCAGCACGATCGATCCGGCACCGAGCGACGCGCCTCGCCGAATCAGGATAGGGCCGACTTCCCAGTCCGAGGCCGACTTGAGGCTGCCGTCCGGATTGACGGCGCGCGGCAGTTTGTCGTTGGTCAAAATCACACCCGGGCCGACGAACACGCCGTCCTCGATCGTTGCGCCGTGAAAAACGAACGAGCCGTTCTGTATCTTGACGTTGTCGCCGATGGCAACGCCAAAATCGATGTAGGCGCCCTTGCCGACGATGCAATTGGCGCCGATGCGGGCGCCCTCGCGGACATGGACTTGGTGCCATATCCGCGTTCCGGCGCCGATCTTCGCCTTGGGCGAAACGTCGGCCGTCGGGTGAACGTGAAAATCGGACATCGTCGATTTCCTTGGCGAAGAATCAGGCGACGGCATCGCCGACGACGCGCGCCGGACAGCCCCAGGCCTTTTTCCCGGATGGAACGTCCGCGTTCACCAGAGACATTGCGCCGATGACGCACGAATCGCCGACGGTTACCCCGCGCGATATCACGGTGTTCGGGCCGATATAGACGCCGCTGCCGATCCGGGTCGGGCCTTTCGCGTGTTCGGCTGTCCCCATGGTTAGACTCCATTCCACGGTATCGTGGGTATAAATCTGCACGCCCGCCGAGATCGAGCAATAATCGCCTATCGTCAGGCCGCCTCCCGATCCGTCCAGGACAACGTTCGGGCCGATCCAGGTATGCCGGCCGACCTTGACGTTGCCGAGGACGAGCACGTTGTCGTAGCACGTGGTCCCTTCGCCGAAACCGTATTCCCGGGCGTTGTCCGCGCGCTCGGTAATCAGGTCCCCGAACGGAACGCGCCGCTTGAAGGCGGCCATTTTTTCGCCCTGAAGTTTTCGTTGCAGCGTCTTGATGTCGTCGATCAGCGACATTTTTCACTCCTTGTCGACGAATCGCGGTATCACTTTTTCTTCGATTCGGCTAGGGCGGTCTTCAGCGCATCGACGACGCGCGCGACCACCGCCGACTCCATGCGAGGCAGCAAGGGAAGCGTCAGGCTTCGCGCCTGCATTCGATGGGAGTTGGGCAGATCGCCCGGCCGGTATCCGAAGCGCGCGAAGGCCGGGTGCGCGTGCATCGCGTAGGTTCCGAGGGTGGTTTCGATGCCGACGCCGCGAAGCGTCGCGATCGCGGCGTCGCGATCGGCCGTTTCCGGCAGGACGACGACGAAACTTTGGAACGTGCAATCGGACGCGGGCGCGGACAGGGGAATTGCGACTTCGGGCAAGGCGCCCGCCAGGCGTTCCATGTAAAGCGCCGCCGTCCGACGGCGATCCTCGAGAATTCCGTCCAGGCGCCGCATTTGGACGATTCCCAGCGCGGCCTGGATTTCGCCCATGCGATAGTTGAATCCGTTGGCGACGAACGTCGCCCGACCGTCCACGGTTTCGCCGCCGTGATTTCGCAGCAACGCCGCGCGGCGCGCGATTTCGGGATCGTTCGTCGTTACCATCCCACCCTCGCCCGTGGTCAGCACCTTGCGCGGATGGAAGCTGAAACACCCCACGCCGGGCCACGCGCCGCACGGCACCCCGCCGCGGACGGCGCCGAGCGCGCAGGCGGAATCCTCGACGACCGTCAGGCCGTGCGTTCGGGCCAGCGCATGCACGGCCGCCAATTCGGCGGGCTGACCGAACGGATCGACCGGCATGATCGCCTTCGTGCGCGGCGTGACCTTGGCGGCCGCGTCGTCCGGGTCCAGATCGAATCGGCCGGGGAGGCAATCGACCATCACCGGCACCGCGCCTGCCTGAACGATGGCGTTGCCGCTGGCCGGGAACGTGAAATCGGATACCAGGACCTCGTCCCCCGGGCCGATCCCGACGGCGGCAAGCGACAGGTGCAAGGCCGTCGTCGCCGACGTCGTCGCGATCGCATGGGAAACCCCAATGCGGTCGGCGATCCCCTTTTCGAAGGCGACGACCTTCGGCCCGCGCGACAGCATTCCCGAATCCAGGACCGCACGCAATTCGTCGGCGGCTTCCGCGAAAGAAACATCCGGCCGGATGATCGGAATCATCGGCATTTCGCCGGCTTGAAGAGCGCGTTCAACATTTCGTGGTCCTCGACTTCCCCCAGTTGTATAAGGCTACGGCCGTCTCCACGCGTCCATGGGCCTTCGCGATGCCGCCGATCCAACCGTCCGGAGAACCCTCCCCGCCGCTCGTCGAAAACGCGCTCGCGTTGACCGTGATCGTATTGGCGTTCAACGAAGAAGAATCCCTTCCCGGCTTGATTGACGAAATCCTGAAAACCTTCGGCGACCTGGGGCAGGCATTTGACATCGTGATCGTCGACGACGGCAGCACGGACGCCACCCCGGCCGTCGCCGCCGATCTGTCGCGGCGTCTTCCAGAACGCATCCGAGTCGCGACCCATCCGGCGAACATGGGGATGGGCGTCGCCATCAAGACCGGCCTCGCCGACGCGCGGGGCGAACGGGTCGCGATCCTGCCCGGCGACGGACAGTTCGACCCGGCGGATTCGCGGCGGCTGTACGAAGCGCGTGGCGACGCCGACTTTTCCGCAGGCGACGTGGCGGCAAGCAATCGCCGACGAAGCGACAATCTGATCCGCGTATTCCTGTCCTGGAGCATGCGAACCGTCCTACGAACGTTGCATCCGGCAATTCCTCGTTTCAACGGAGTCATGGTGTTTCGGCGCGACGCCGTCGATGTCGATTCGCTGGTCTGCAAAACGGGACTGGTGCATCTCGAGATGCTGGACCGGGGTCGACGGAACCCGAAGCATAGAGGCATTCGCTATTTGCCGATCGTCGTCAGGCCGAGAACGGGGGGCCGGACAAAAACGGCGAACATCAAGACTATCCTGACGATGATCGGCGACATGCTCCGGTTGCGCCTCGCCTATTGGCTCGGCCGCTGAGCCGCCGGCCGCGCCGACTCTATATTTTCGCATCCCAACAGGGGCCGTAGTTCGTCGGCGAGCGGCTTCAATTCGCGAACGATCGTCCTGAGATCGGCGGCGATCTTGTCCCGGGCCGCCGGGTTCAGGTTTCGCGCGCGCGCCGCCGCGGTTTCGATTTGGGAAACCAAGCGCCCGGACATCTGCTCCGGGGAAAACCCCGAGGCGGCGTAGGCCGCAATGCCGGCCAGCCGATTGACGTGATACGAAAAGACCAGATTAATCGCGACCACCGCGACGATCGCGACGGCCGCCACCGCGCCCGCGACGATCCCGACCTTGGCGGCGAAGCGCCCGAGGGCCGGATCGCGACCGCCGGCGGGCGGCGCCTTGGGAAGACGATCCAGGAAGCCGTTTTCGCGAAATTCGTCGACGACGGCGATGCGCTTCCGTTCCACGCCGGCCAGTGCCGCCTCGGCCGTATCGGCGGTCGCGAAAATCGCCAAAGCCGGGATCGTGGCCACGAACCGGCCGTCAACACGGCCGACGACAATCTCGTAAGCGTGGGGATCGGTTTCGGACATGGACGGTCTCCGTTGTCTCAGATCGTCGACGGTTTCGGCGGCGCCGCGGACCGGCTTGCCACCCGCGACATAAACGTTATTGCGCCTTCGATCGCCAAGGCCGCGACATAGGCATACACGAAAAGATGGAACCACGCGTAATGATGCATGCCGCCGATGGTCGTGACGAGTACGGCGGAGCCGCCCGAAGCCAGCGGAAACAGCGCCAACAGCACCAACCGATGGCGACGGCAGAACACCAACAGCCCGACGAGCCCAAGCGCTAGAGGAAGCAGGAACGTCGCCGGAATATCCGGGCGAAACGACCGGGCACCGTAGGCCACCTGCGGCGGCGTGTTTTCGGCGACGGCACGATAGACACGACGCGCCAGGATGTCGGCGAACCAAGCCGGATCGCGCGCGATGTCGCCCAGAACGGCTTTGCGCAAGACGGCGTCCGATTCCGCGAGGGCGGAAAGATCGTAGGACGTTTCCCGCCCGAGCTTGGTGTTGACGAACGCCTTCACCGTATTGTCGTCGAACAGATAGCCGTACTTGGTGTCGAAATCGCCCAGGCCCGCCCAGAACGAGAACCAGAAGGGATGGAAGTCGCCGTCGACGGAATAGAGCGAGGGAATCCGTCCGCCGTGGGTCAACAGGACCCGCTGCGCCTCGACGATCTTGCCGCGGAAATAATACGTCCATCCCCACTGGCTCGCCAGGAACGCCACCAACAGGACCCCGCTAATGGCCGCCCGGGCGCGCCAGCGCAGCGCCACCATAAAGAACGGGACGATCAGGGCGAGCGGCAGCGTCGTGATGAATTCGGTGCGGACGTGGCGCACCGAGCCAAGCACCGCCCCGGCGGCGAGAACCGCCAACCACGGGTAGGCCCGCCGCCACCACGCGCCCTGGAAAGCGTAACGATGGCACGCCAGCAGCGGCGTCATCAGCGCCATGACCAGAAGGCTTGCCGTGATCGCCCATGAAAAGACGTTCTCGCGGGCGTAAACCTCGTAAAGCTGGAACGGGTTGGAGCCCGCGAGCGCCACGACCGCGATGCCCAGCAGTTCGTACCGCGCCGCCCAGAACGCCAGGTACACGGCCATCAGCGCCAGCGTGAACGCCAAGCCGTCGCCGACCGCCGACGTCGGTGCACGCGGATCGCCGCCCAGCCAAATGTCCGGCAGGTAGGAAAAGATCGAAAGATTGTCGTATTCGATGCGCGTGTGCAGTCGATGGCCCTGCGCGGCGAGAGCGTCGCGGGCGGATCGTTCGTCCGGGCCGGGCGGCTGCTTCATGCCCCGCCAAGTAACCGGATACAGATCGAGATAATGGAAGAAATAGGCGTAATCCGCGCGATACGGCTGCCCGGCGACCGACACGTTCCGATACGTGAAATCGAGGTTCTGCCGGTCCTTGTAGATTCCGAATTGCCACCAGGGAATCAGCCCCAGCATCAGAATCAAAATCGCCGACCGGAGCGCCGGACGATCGCGAAACATCGCCCGTTGCCGGGCCAGTGCGACGACCGGCCCCAAAGAGGCCCGCACGCGCGCGACGATCATCGCGCCCCCATGAAGGGCGACAGGGCGGCGGGCAGCGTCGTCTCTGCCGCGCCGCCCGCGAAGGAACGAGTTTTCAACGCATCCTCTTCCCGAACCATGGACGCGACCGCGCGGCGGCGTTCGACGTCGTAGAACAGAACGGTTCCCGCGTCCGTGCCGACGGCGCAAAAAAGTCCGTTCGGCGCCAGCGCGGCGTTCAAAAACAATGCGCCGTCCGAAACCGATTCGACGATGCGCGTCCACGACGTCACGTCGAACAGCGCCAGCCGCGCGACGCCGATGAGCGGCAGATAGGCGGCGATCCGCCCGTCCGACGAAACCGAGAGGCATTCCGCGCCCGCGCCCTGGAGCAGCGCCCTTTGTGCCGGCGCGACATAGGTGCGAAGCACCCTGGCGGTGCCGACGTCCCAAAGGGCCAGCGCGGGATCGCTTCGTGCCGGAATGCCGCCGGTGAGAAGCCGATCTTGCGAGACGAAAATGGCGCCGGCGCGACCGCGATGGGCCTTGACCCCGAGCCCCGGTGCCCGGAACGAGCGCAATCGATCTCCGGTGCGCGACGACCATAGACTTACGGTTTGATCATCGCCGCCGGAGACAACGCTTTCCTCGTCCGGCGAAAGATCGATCCGGACCGTGCCAAAACGATGGCCTTGAATCGCCTTTCCTCCGGACGCGGTCGGGAAGACGACCCGCCCGTCCCACAATCCCGCGACCACCGACGAATCCGCGGACAGGACCGCCACGGACGAAACGCGGCCGTCGAACCGCGACCGCCCGACGACCTTGCCATCGCGCCAAGCCACGGCCGCCCCGTCGGCCCCGCCGCTGGCCAGGACTCCACCGCGAAGGGAAAAGGACAACGCATCGACCCGGCCTTCGTGAACGGGCGGCAGGAAATCGACGGCGCCGGACTTGAGGTCGACGACGGCGATACGCCATCCTTGCGCGAACGCCAGCCGTCGCCCGTCGGGCGCGATGGCGAGCGCCGTGATCGGCCCGTACAACGAATAGGCCTCTGCCGCATGGGCGCGACGAGGGCGCGCGACCGCGACGGCGGCGCCCACTCCGGCCAAAAACCCCCTGCGGGATATCGCCGGCGCGCGCTTATCTCCGGATTGCGATTCCGTCACTTTTCGACGCTCGCGGCCATCAGGCTCTTAAAGGCGCCACAATCGCGCGCCAGATCGGCGAACGATCCCTGTGCCAGCAATCGGCCTTCGGACATGACTACCAGTTCGTCGCAGGACTGCAAAAGATCCAAACGGTGCGAGATGACGACGATGGTCTTGCCGCGGCGGTTGAGGTCGATCGCCCGCTGGACGTTGAGCGCGGTTTCGTTATCGAGCGCGGAAACCGCCTCGTCGAAAATCAGGACAGGGGGATTGTGATAGAGCGCCCGCGCAATTCCGATGCGCTGGCGCTGCCCGCCCGAGAGCCGGACCCCGTGTTCGCCGACCATCGTCGAGAATCCTTCGGGGAGCCGTTCCACGAAGTCGGTCAGTTGGGCCTTTTCCACCGCCAACCCAAGCTTTTCCTCGTCGATGTCCTCGTCGGCGACGCCCAGGGCGATGTTCCGCCGCAGCGTGTCGTCGATCAGATAGATCGCCTGCGGCACGTAGCCGATGTTGCGCTGCCACGGTCGCGGATCGACCGTGATGTCCTTTCCGTCCAACAGGATACGGCCGCTGTCGGGCCGGATCAGGCCCAGAACCACATCGACCAAGGTCGACTTGCCCGCGCCCGACGGCCCGACGATACCGACGAACCTTCCGGCGGCAACGGTCAGGGATATATCGTTGAGCGCCGGCAGATCGCGGCTCGGGTAGGCGAAGGAAACTCCCTCGAGCTTGAACTCGCGCGCGAACGGCACGGCCGAGGATGCCGTGCCGGAATTCGACGATTCGGCCGCGTGGTCGCGCACGAGGTCGGCGTGGACCCGTTCCAACGACGGTTGCGCCGAGCGCATGGATTGGAGCGATCCGAGAATCCTGTTCGCGGAAGGCATCAAACGCAGCCCCGCCACGGCGAAGAGCGCCAGGGTCGGCAGAACTTGGGCTATTTCCCCGGCTTGCGTCATCGGCACGACCACGATCAGGACAAGGATAACGACCATGACCGTTTCGAGCGTGAGACGCGGAATGTCGCTGGCGGTCTGCGAAACCGTCAAGACGTTCGCCAGGGTACGATTGATGGCCTCGTAGATTCGCACGAAATGACTCTCGCGCGCGAGGATCCGCACTTCCTTCACCGCGGAAAGAGCCTGGATTTGCCATTGATAGCGTCGCTTATAGAGATCGAGCTTGGCGGTCGCCCAGGCGTGGTATCGCCCGCGCAGGGACAACTGGATCGCGATCATGGTTGCGCCGATGGCCGCGAGAGCCTGAATCGATATGGTCGGCGAAAGGCGAAACAAAAGAACGATCAAGACGACGACCACAAGAATTTCGGACGCCATGCGAACAAGAGCGGGGATGTAAGCCCCGAATACCGGCGGAACCGCCTCGTTCAAGGTTCGCAGCATGCCGCTGGTATTGGTCTGAGTCAGTTCGATGTAGGGCATGCGGAGATATTTATCCAAAAGCCGGGCCGACAACGCGACCTCGGCGCCGCGCGCGATTCGAATCTGCCAATAGATCGAAGCCAACAAAGCGAGATTCTTGACCAAGAAGGCGGCGATCAAGGCCATGCCCAACCCAAGAATCGCATCGGGCGACGCCCCGATGCCGATCGTCCGCAGCAGGGCATCCAGGGATTCCAGGCGCGGGATCGACCCGCCGCCGTCCGGCGTAAGCGCCGACACCAAGGGCAGGACCATGCCGACGCTGATGGCCTCGAGCGCCGTGGTGACCAGGATCAGGATCGCCATCACGACAAGGCTGCGCCGGGCGCGACGGTCCAGCAGGCTGAAAACGAGACGAACGGATGTCAGCATGGATCGGGCGGGGCGCGGTCGATCTCGGCGTTACCGCTTGGCCGCGATCGAGCCATCGTGACGGAGAACGTGATCCGCCGGAACGTTGTCTATCGCCGTCGCGCCGGAAACGATAATGGCACCAGAGCCGATATGAACCCGCTTGTTCACGGCTGCTCCGATTCCGATTAGCGCGCCGTCGTCGACCAGTACATTGCCGCCCAAATGAGCGCCGTCGGCGATCGACGCGAAGCGGCCGACCCGGCTGTGATGCGCCACGGTCGCGCCGGCCAACACATTCGTGAAATCGCCGATTTCGACTTCCGGACCGATGATGGCGCCAGCGCCGATGAATACTCCGCAGCCGATGCGCGCGGACGGCGACACCGACGCGGAAGGATGCGTCACGGAGATGAGATTCAAATCGAGCGGCGCAATCCGGGAAAGCAACGCCTCGCATTCCTTGCGACCGCCGGGACACACGAAAACGTCTCGCAACCCTTTAGCTTTCATCTCGGAAAGTTGCGTCTCGGCAAAAACCGGCAACGCGGCGATTCCGATCGAGGAAGAATCCGTCGCGACGTACGCCGCTGCCCGATGTTGACCGTCGGAGCGATGGCTCAGGGCATCCCACGTCAACGTCCCCAAGTTCAACTGCCCGAGAATGAGCACGTCCCCAGCGCCGAAGGAAGGTACGTCGGGGCAAGCGGGTTGCGATGCGGCATCCCTTTCGGCGTTGCCGCGTTCGCGGATCTTCGCGATCACGGTGTCCGAACTGATCGAGGTGTGGAGAGGGAAATCGGCCGGTACCAGGCCAAATTGGGACATCAACTCTCTAGCCTTGGACGAAACGATTACGTTGGCGTCGGCCGCCGGCTCGTTGTCGATGGCGGTCAATTGCGAAGCGTCCGGCGTCGGGAAAACATAGGCCACCGGCTCGCCGACCTTGACGACCTTTTTCTCCGCGGCGGCAGGGTAAAGAAAGCCGTCGTGCTCGGATTCCAGTTCGATCGTCGCCTTGGTCGTTTCCAGTTCGCAAACGACCTGGCCTTTCGTCACCCCAGCCCAGGGAGCGACGAGCCAACGGACGACCGTCAATTCCAGATCGTTCACGTTGGCGTGCGGCGCGGGAATGACCTTAAACGGCATCGAGAACCCCCCGAACGGCGGACAAGCAATCTTCCAACGACGGCAAAACGCTCCGCTCCGGCTCGGCGGCACCTGGGATAATGGTATCGCGGGCAGCGACTCGCCGTAGCGCGGGCGGCGCATCCAAAATTTCGAGTAAAAGAGTCCCGACTTCGGCACCCCAGCCGCCGCGACGCGTACCCTCTTCAACAGTGACGACGCGACGGCATCCACCCAGTGCCACGCGCAACAGTTCTGGATCCATCGGCGATATCTGCGTGACAACAATCACGCGAACAATCAGTTCGTCGGATTCGAACAAAGCGCGAGCCGCATCGAGCGACAGCGATACCATGCCGCCGTAGGTCACCAGCGCTACATCGGCCGCCCGCGACGGATCGAGCTGAAGACAGGAAACCGGAAACGGCGCCGGATGCGTTTCCACGTAAAAGTGCTCGATCCGGCCGTCGGCGCAGATTCGCATGTCCTGTGCGTAGAGGATCTTGTTTTCGACATAAAGATAAGTTTGCTCGCCGGCAATCATGGAGTTCCAGATTGCCTTCTGATCGTGAATGTTGTCGCAGGCGACGACGGAAAGCCCAGGAATGCCGAGGAAAATCTTTTCCAGCGATTGGCTGTGTGTCGGTCCGTATCCGCGATATCCGCCCATGGGAACCCTGACGATCACCGGGCACGGCACGCCGCCGCCGTACATGCGATCGAACTTAGTCAGATGGTTCACGACCTGATCGACGATCAGCGTGGTGAAATCCCCAAACATGATTTCGACAATCGGACGATAACCGCCCAAGGCGAGACCGCCAGCAACGCCAACGAATCCCGCCTCGGAAATGGGCGTAGAGCGGACGCGCCCGCCGAATCGATCGGATAGCCCCTTGGTCACCTTAAACGCGCCGCCGTACGGATCTTCGACATCCTCGCCCAGGATCATAACGTCGTCGCGTGTTTCCAGAAGATTTCGCAGGATGCCGTTTAAATGATGCACAACCTTTTGTTTTTTGCCGCCGTACAAGGCGGATTCGTAGGTTACGCGCATGCCGTTCCACGGACAGTCCTGAGCCGGCGATGCTCCGGTCCCGGTCTCGGCGTTCTGCATGAAAACGATTTTATGGAACAATTGACCCAACTCGTCTTCGACCTCACGCGCGATGGCGTCGGCGGCCGATGCTGAAAGATAGCGTCGCGCAAGCAGCAAAGGATCCCTATCCGCCCATGCGGCCAATTCCTCCACCGATCGCGGATCGTCGCCCTTGCTGTGCGGACCCATTCGATAAGTGTGAACGACCTGGCAGAATGGACGCCCCGTCGCCCGAACGTGTGCGAACGCGAAATCGAAAGTCGTCAACAGTTCGCCGATATCGTTGCTTTCCACCTCGCACGTTTCGATCCCGAACGCGGCGGCGCGGGCGGCGATGGACCCGGCGAGATTTTTTTCGATCGGTGTCGTTTGGGCGAATCTATTGTTCTCGATAACGAAAAGAACAGGCACGTTCCACAACGACGCCATGTTGAAGCTTTCGTATACGATCCCCTCGCCCAGCATCCCGTCGCCGAGGAAACACATGGAGAGATTCCCGTTCCCTTTCAGTTTCTCCGCAAGACCGAGGCCGACACTGGCCGGCACCATACCGCCGAGGATTCCGTTGGAGAAAAAGTTCTCACGATGCAGATGCTGTGATCCGCCGAGCCCGCGGCAGACGCCCCGTTCGAGTCCGACGATTTCGGCAAGCAGGCCGTCGGCGTCGCCGGTATGAGCGAGATAATGGCCGTGGCTGCGGTGATTCGAGAGCATCGCATCGCCGGGCCGCACGAAATGCATCGCCGCGACGGCGATGGCTTCTTGGCCGAGATACGTGTGGGTCGTGCCGCGCAACCGGCCCGTGCCGAAATGCTCGAGAATCAAACGTTCGAAGTTGCGTATCAGGCAAAGGCTTCGATAGTGCGCCAACGTGGGGATCGGCGGCGACGAGGATTCCGCCTTGGGCGTTCGGAAACTCATATGATCTGACTTCCGATATTTTCCGGAAATTGGCGTAGTCTCATAGGCTGTTTTGTCCGACAACCCAAGGCCGGCGGGCTCAAGGATGGGTTTTCCCGGCCATGAGTGCCGACGAGTCGAATGCCGCAGATGCCCGTTCCCGGGCAGTCTAATACGTTTCGATTCTTCGGATTCGGGCCGCCGAAGACCTACGAACAGCCCATTCGAGCGCGGAGCACCGCGCTACGAAAAGCATGGAGCGATCACAAGTCTCCGGTGCCCTGACGATCGTGCAAATCCCGGTTCCAGTTTCCGATTCGATCGAGCACGTTGTAGAACGTGGTGTAGGGAGACGGCGAGCGAACCAGGAATCCATTATCGGTTTTTTCGGTGAAGCGCTGCGTCTCGACCCAATAATCGCAACCCTTGCAGAAGTCGATGTCGCCCCACTTTCCGGCATTGTGGAGATCGCGCAGTCGTTGAAACGTGGGCGAATTCCAAACGGCCTTAACGCCGCCGTCCCGGAAGATGTTGCCCACCGCGATATCGGGCGCCTCCGATGTAATGACGCACGGCGTAACATCGCCGTTGGCGCGGATCACGATATCGCGGAACAGCTGCTGGCAGGGGACCCGCGGCGGCAGCATGTCGCGTGTCAGGGTCGGATTGATCTTCTCGATTTCCGGTTTGTTGTCCTGAATGTAACCGGTGACCCGAATGACGTCGACACGGGGCTTCCAGAATTCCAGGAACCCCGGGATCTCATGATAGTTGTAATCGGTTTCGACGAACGTCACGCCGATCCGGGGCAGGGTTTTCGCGCCGCGGGTCTTGATCAAAAGGTCGACCTTGTCGATCAGGCGATCGAGGCGGGTGAATCCGCGCGCCTTTTTCAAGGTCTCCGGCGTGAGGGCGTCGACGCTGATGTTGATCGAATCGAACTCGATGTCCACCAGGAGGCGCGCAAGCTCCTCGTTGATCAGCAGGCCGTTGGTGTTGAAGGTGGCGGCAAGCCCCTTTTCTTTCACGCGCCGCGCGGCGTGCGCGAATGTCTTTGCGACCAGGGGTTCGTTGGCGACATTCAGCGTGACCGACGGACGCCATTCGGCGATCTCGTCGATGATACCGTCGACCTGGGCCTCGGTCATTTCCAGGTTGACCTTGTAGTATTCGTGATACTCGCCGCTGTCTTTTTTGTCCTGGGCGTGATGGCGGCAATGCGGACAACTGAGATTGCACTGGTTCGTCAGTTCAAGCCGGACGATTTCCGGGAACCCTTTATTATTGAGTATCATCGCAATCCTCGCAAAATGTGTCGGATGGTTTTCTATCCGGCCATGCCACGCCGCATGCCGCCGGATAACCGTAGGCTAACGAATAATTGGCTCGATCAGTTCCCGGTATTTTAAAGCAAATCGCGGGCCGACGCGGCTAGAATACTCGCTTGCCTGGGGTCCGCAATGGAACTTGCGGTAAACTTCCTGCAGGCGGGCCGCTTCGGGGTCGACGGCATGCCCGTCGATCATGTCGAACATATCCTTACTTAAATCCAGGATATCTTCCGGCGTGTTGTCGATCCACTCCAGCCCCAGGCCGGGATACGTGCCGGCGGCCTCGCACCACGACCAGCGTTCCGGCGTCGAGGTGTCGAACAGCCCCAGCGCGTGGGCCTCGGGATAGGTCAATAGCGCGCCCGTGTCGAGCTTTCGAAGCAGTTTAGGAATAAACAGCTGCTTGGTGCCAAAACCGGACGACGTCAGGGGAACCTTGTTGGCCTGCGCCACCGGCCGGTCGAAGCAGACCGGTACGGACATCAACCCCGACGACGACCCGAGAAAGAGCGCGCACGTGCCGGAGAGGTATATATCCATGAAATCGCTTCGGAATTTCGTCGCGTAGTCGATAATTCGCGGCCCCAGGTCGGGCAACGGCCCCTCGACGAGCGCGCCCATGCGAACCACATACCCGCCTCGTTCGGCGATCCACCGAGCGGCGAGAAAGTAGTTCTCGATCGGGCAGTTCCGGTACTCGTCCTTCACCCCCCGAACAGAATACCCGGCACGGCGCATCAGATAGGCGTTGTCCCGCGAGTGAAGACAAACGAACCAATCGTCCGGCCCGATCCCCATCTCGGCCAAAAGCTTCCCGCCCTTTTCCTTCTCCGATTCGGTGAACTGCAGCGTCGCGCGGCCCAAGGAGATGACCCGATGCTCGCTTTCGGGCTTCGGTGGGCGATTCTGGAATCGGGTCTTGGCCAAGAGCGGCTTGATGCCGAAGTGAGCGGACGCGATCCAGCGATTTTCGATCACGCACAGGCACCGTTTCCACATGTCGGCCAGTTGCCGATTCGCCGGGTTCCACAGGAAGTAGACGAACAGAGTCCGGGGCGGCGCGCCTTCGAGCCGGCGCTTGCGGATTTCGATGTCGTTGTTCGCCGCGAAATTGCCGATGCGGTCCTGGAACATGTCCCGAAACCGCAACCGATAGAACGGTTCGACCAGATAAAGCACCGGCAGGCCGAAAACGGCGAACAACACCAAGCACGTTTTTCGATAGACCTGCCCCAGCAGGGCCATAAGAACGGTCCGGGACATCGCCGAAGATCGCGATCAGCGGGCGCCGAGCCCGATATCGAGCGGCCGGTAGCATTCGGCGATCCGGCGGATCGTGTCGATGGTCCGGCGAATGTCGTTCATGTCCTGATCCGGTCCTCCGGGCAGAGTGACCATGTGGCTCGTGAAGATTTCGGCATGCGGCAGAGCGCGCGCGCTTCCGATGTGTCCGTACTGGGACAAGTTCGGCGAATTCGGCATCACCTCGATCCCCTCCGCCGTCATCTCAGCAACGAAGCGGTCCCGTTCCGAACAGAGAAATTCCGGCCGCAACGGAACTTCGCCGGCATCGACCGCCACGTCCAGGCATCGGAAGGCGGCAAGATTGCCCAAGCCCGCGCGATACGCGGCCAGGATCGCCTTCTGCCGCTCAACCCGCGCGGGCAGACCGTCCATCTGGCTGAGGGCCAATGCGGCCTGCACGTCGGTGAACTTGAAGTTTCCGCCCAAACGGCCGTGTCGTTCCACCAGCGACGCGCCCGTCAGTCCCTGGTTCCGGATCTGACGCAAGCGCGCCGCGTCCTCGGCATCGCGGCAGACGACGAATCCGCCCTGGCCGGTCGGCAACAGTTTGGCCATGCCCATGGAAAAGCACCCGAACCGCCCGAACGTGCCCAACTGGCGCCCGTTGTGACGAGCCATCAGGGCCTGGCAAGCGTCCTCGACGACGGGGATGCCATGGCGATCGGCGACCGCCATCACCTCGTCGATGAAGGCCTGTCGGCCGTTCAGGTGCACTGGAACGATTGCCCGAGTCGCCGGCGTGACCAACCGGTCGATCTCCGCCGGATCGATCAGCGGCGTATTCGCCTTCACGTCGGCGAGCACGACCTTCGCCCCCAACAGCAAAGCGGCGTTGGCCGTCGCGACCCAGGTGCGGTCGGGCAGGATGACTTCCGTATCGGGGCCGACGCCAAGCGCTAGGTAACTTAGCAGGAGGGCGTTCGTGCCGCTTGTCGTGCAAACGGCATGGGGAACGCCAAGAAGCTTGCTCAGCCGTTGCTCCAATTCTTCGGTCAACGGACCTTGGCTGATATGTTGGTTGGCAATGGCCGCGGCAACCGATTGCGGCGCGTCAGGGCCGACATCGATCTTCCAGACTCGGATTCGGGAGTCCATGGGCGATCCTTCGATTAGCTTGGGTCCGAAACGATGGACAATTGAGGCAGCGGAATGATGAATCGACCGCCCGCGCGCAGATAACCCTGATTGCGCGCCATGATTCCGTCGGCGTACCGCCAAGCGAGGATGACGACGCTGGCCGGCGGTTCCGTGCCGAGCTTATCCGCACCGACGATCGGCAGATGGAAGTCCGGACCGGCCAGAACGTCCTTCAGCGGGCGATCGTCGATCACGCAGGACAGATGCCGGCCCAGACCGAGTTGATGGATGATGCTTTGCGTGCCGACGGATGCGCCGTACCCGGCGACCTTGCCGCCCGCGGCGAGGTCAGCGGAAAGAAGTTCGGTCAGTTCCCGACGGATCGACTCGATGCGGCGTTCGAGAGATTTCAGGATCGGGCGGCAATCCATGCCGGCGTCCTTTTCGGCGTCGAGCGCCCGCGTCACCGACGGGTCGATTTCGTACCGCCCCCCGCGACGCTGCACGGCCAGGCGGATCGATCCTCCTTTAGTGGCGACGCGCTCGACATGGATCAATTCGAGGCCGTGACGCCGGAAAAACGCCCCCAGCGGCCCGACCAAGAAGTACGATATGTGCTCGTGGTAAATGGTATCGATCAGACAGTCCCGAAAAACGTCCAACGCGTACGAAGTTTCCATGACGAAAACGCCATCCGGCGCCAGTACCGCGGCGAGCCCTTCGGCAACCGCATTCATATCGTCGATATTGGCGATCACGTTGTTGGCGACGACGATGGCGGCATATCCGTACGAGGTCCGTATCCGGGCCGCCAGTTCCGGCGTGAAGAAGGCATGCAGCGTCTCGAGTCCGCGCCGGGTGGCGTCGGCGGCTATTTCGCCCGCCGGATCGACGCCGAGGACCCGCAATCCTCGTTCCTTAAAGGCGGCAAGCTGGGTTCCGTCGTTGCTGCCGATCTCAACCACCAACGCCCCCGGTTCCGGCCGGAACCGATCGGACAAATCCCTGGCCAACTCGCGGAAATGTTCCGGCAAGCCGACGGAAATATTCGTGCGATAGAGGTAGTTGCCATAGATGATTTCCGGCGCCACCACGTCGAGCAATTGAATGTGGCCGCACGCCCCGCAGTGATAGAGATCGAGCGGGATTTCCCGGGCGAAGTCCACGCCGGGTCCGGTCTTGGCGGGCGTGCCGATGTTCGGCGTGATGAGCGGCACCGGCGCTAAGCGCAAAACGACGGCGACATCGGCGCTGCCGCATAGGCGACAGGTATCGCGGTGACGGTAGAGATCGTTCACGTCGAACTCTTGGCGTTGGAAAGACGACACACGATCGAAGCGATGGCCGCGTCGATCGTAGCGCCGACCGGTGGCGGAGCCAGGCCGAATTCGCGCACCATGCGGCTACTATCCAGCGTCGTATGGACGGGTGGCGGCGCTCCCAGGGCGCACGCGGCGGAAGCAGGCCGCACCAGGGATTCCGGACGGTCCAGGGCGCGGGCGAGACCGCGGGCGATTTCGTACCAAGTCACATCCCGTTCGCCTGAAATCTGATAGACGCCGCTGCCGCAACTCTCCAACACGGCGACCAGGGCATCCGCCGCGAAATCGAGTGAAATCGGCGCGCAAGTCAGATCGTCGAAGGCGTTGATCGGCGCACCATCGCGCAAGCGCGTCGCCCAGTCGGCGAGAATCGACAATCCTGCAGGCCCGACAACCTTGGTCAGGCGCATGACGGTTCCTCCGGTGCCGGACTCGAGCGCGGCACGCTCGCCGGCGGCCTTCTGGCGCCCGTACTCGGTGAGGGGGCACGGCACGTCGTCAGCCAGGCGTCGCGGCACGGCGCCGTCGAACACCTTGTCGGTCGAGAGGAAAACGACGCGACTGCCCTCGCCCGCCAGGCGCTCGATCAGGGAAATCGTTCCCGCGACGTTAACCCGCCGGCTTTCCTCCGGTTCTTTCTCGCAAATCTCGC
>CAZDFF010000014.1:0-24842 GCA_964504425.1 uncultured Hyphomicrobiales bacterium | reverse complement strand
GTGAGTCGCCGCCTCTGCGGCGAAGCGGCCGAGAGAGTTCAAGACGCCGGCCAGCATAGACACCAGCGACACGAACAGCAGATAAGGAAACGTGATACGGGTCAGGTGGACGGTCAGGTCGAATTTTTCCGGATTCGCCAAAAATCCGGGCGCAAACGCCATCATGATCCAGGGCATCAGGATTTCGACCGCGGCCACGAAAAAAAGAAGCGTGACGGCCAGCACCGCGAACACGTCCTCGGCGAGGTTCTTGGCCTCCTCGGCGCCTCGAGTTTCCAGTTCGCCCGCGTAAAGCGGCACGAAGGCGGACGCGAACGCGCCTTCGGCGAACAATCGCCGGAACAGGTTCGGCAATTTGAAGGCGACGAAAAACGCGTCGGCGACCATGCCCGCGCCCAGAATCGCCGCGATCAGAATGTCGCGGACGAAACCGAGAACGCGGCTCAACATCGTATAGCCGCCGACGGTGGTGATCGACCTGAGAAGCGCCATGCGCCTTGTCTATGTTTCGATCATGGCAGGAAGATGGTTTAATTCGCGGTCTGGCGCGACGCTATCTCGCGGTCTCGCGAGCGTCGGCCTGATGGTCCCTCTGCTTCTTAACCTTTTTCGGCTTCTTCGGTTTGGACGGCGCCGACACCACCGGCACGGTGGGCGCCGCGGCCGGCTTCGCCGGTGCATCGCCGCCGATCGCCGCCAAAAGTTTTTCCTCGATAAGCTTCTTTTTCGATTCCTGCTCGACCTTCAGGCCGAAGACGTCCTTGACGTAGAAGACGTCGACCGCACGTTCGCCGTAAGTCGTGACGTGGGCGCTGGATATCTGGAGTCCGAGCGACGTCAGCGTCGACGTCACGTCGCGCAGGAACCCCGGCCGGTCGCGGCCGTTGATTTCGATCACCGTGTTGTTCGTGCTCGCCTTGTTGTCGATCAGGACGCGTGGCGGCACCTGGAAGGCGCCCATTCGCGCGGGCATGCTTTTGGCGCGGATGATTTCCAGTTCCTTACGGGCGCTGACGCGGCCCGAAAGCGAATCCTCGATTCGCTTCGTCAGCCGCTGAAGCCGGTCGGCGCTGTCGAAGGCGCCGCCCTCGGCGTCCTGGATCGAGAACGTATCGAGCGCCATGCCGTTCGCCAGGGTCACGATCTTGGCGTCCACCACGGACGCGCCGCTGACCGCCATGGCGGTCGCGATCGCCGCGAACAGGCCTGGATGGTCGGGCGTGTAGATGACCACCTCGGTGATCGCGCGCGTTTTGTCGATTCGCGTGTCGACGCGAAGGGACTGCTTTTTCTCTTCGGCGTCACGGATCAACTCGGCATGACGCACCAGCGTATCCAGGTCGAACGTGACCCAATAACCCGGCGTGCCGCGCGCCAGATGCCGTTCCAGCGCCGTCTTCGGCCACGCCGCAAGCTTTTCGGCCAGCTTGGATTTCGCCAGCTCGGCGCGGTGCGATTGGCGAGCCGCCGGCGTGCCGCCCGAAAGCGCTTCGAGGGCATGGTAATAGAGTTCGCGCAGAAGACCGGCTTTCCAGGCATTCCACACGTTGGGACCGACCGCCTTGATGTCGACGATGGTCAGCACCAGAAGCATGCGAAGCCGTTCCGGCGACTGCACGACTTCGATAAAATCGGCGACCGTCTTCGGGTCCTCGATATCGCGCTTGAAGGCGGTGCGGCTCATCGACAGGTGATGCAGCACGAGCCAGGAAACGGTTTCGGTTTCCCAATCCGACAGCCCCATGCGCGGACCGATCTTGAGCGCGATCTTGGCGCCGATCTCGGAATGATCGCCGCCGCGACCCTTGGCGATGTCGTGCAAGAGAACGGCAAGATACAGTGCGCGGCGCGATTGCACTCCGCCGATCACCGAATATGCGGTCGGATGATCGTCCTTCAATTCGCCTTTTTCGATCTTGTTGAGAATGCCGATGGCGCGGATCGTATGCTCGTCGACGGTATAGACGTGATACATGTCGTATTGCATCTGCGCGACGACGCGGCCGAAATCCGGGATGAAGCGGCCGAATACGCCGGCTTCGTTCAACCACATCAAGGCTTTTTCCGGATCGTCGCGGCCGGTCATCATTTCCATGAACAACCGGTTGGCTTCCGGATTGGCGCGCAGCTTGCGGTCGATCAAGCCCAGATTCTGCGTCACCAGGCGCAGCGCGTGGGGATGGATGTCGAGCTTGTTGTGCTGCGCATCGTGGAAAAGCCGCAGCAGCTTGACCGGATCCTTCTGAAAGTCGTCGTCGGTAATCACGTTCAGGCGATTGCCGTCGACCTGAAAGCCGGCAACGTCCCGCTTCTTGAATGAAAACGTCGGCAGGCGGAATCGGCTGCGGGCTTTCTTGTGGTCCTCTTCCAGCACGGCGCATAGAATGCGCGTCAGATCGCCGACGTCCTTGGCGATCAGAAAGTAATGCTTCATGAACCGCTCGACGCCGCGCGTACCGGCGTGGTCGCGATAGCCCATGCGATCGCCGATGTCCTTCTGGACGTTGAAGGTCAGGCGTTCCTCGGGCCGGCCCGCCAGATAATGCAGATGGCAGCGCACGGTCCACAGGAAGTTTTCGGCCTTGGCGAAAGTCTTGGCGTCCTCTTCGGTCAGGACGTTCTTCTTCACAAGCTCATCGACGCCTTCGACCCGGTATAGATATTTGGCGAGCCAGAACAACGTCTGCAGATCGCGCAACCCGCCCTTGCCTTCCTTCACGTTCGGTTCCAGCACGTAGCGGGTGTCGCCCATGCGTTCGTGGCGCTGGTCGCGCTCGGCCAGCTTCGCGGCGACAAACTCGGGGCCGGTGCCGTCGACGACATCCTTGGCGAAACGCTTCTTGAACGCGTCGAACAATTCCTGATTGCCCCACAGCCAGCGCGATTCCAAAAGGCTGGTGCGGATCGTCAGGTCGGCCTTCGCCATTCGAACCGCGTCGTCGATCGAGCGCGTCGCGTGCCCGACCTTGAGGCCGATGTCCCACAGAAGATAAAGCATGTATTCGACGACCTGCTCGCCGTGCGGCGTCTGCTTGTAGGGAAGCAGGAACATCAGATCGACGTCGGAGAACGGCGCGAGTCCGCCGCGACCGTAGCCGCCGGTGGCAACGATCGAAATCTGCTCGGCAGTCGTCGGATTCGCCGCCGGGTAAACCCGTGTTACGGCGAAATCGTGGATCGCGCGCACCAACTGATCGACCAGATAGGCCGATGATTGAATCGCCTCGATGCCGCCCACGGCTTCCTTTTCGAAGCGCCGACGAATTTCGTTCCAACCCTTACGGTAGGCATCCTTGAAAAGTTCGAGGACCTGCGGCTGCGTTTTCGGCGTGTAGCCCGACCACGACACCAGATCATCGAGACTGGCGGTGAGCGCCTTACGGTCGACGATTTCGCGTGGCTTTTGGACGCGGGCCATGCGCGCCTTTCCTTCCCCGAGGTCGGAACCATTTATATAGAGGCGGCGCGACACCCGACATGGAAATCCTTTGTCGTCGTTTCGCTATTCCCGCCTAAGGATGCCGTCTTGAAATCGCCTTATCGCTGAGTAGCCATCGGTCATGCATTAAGGAAATTTCGATGATCTTATTTACAAACTACCCTGCACGATGCGTACGCGGGGCGGCGGCTCCATCCAGAATCACAAGGTTTATTATTTGATCTTAGTGCGGTAGCCGATAGTGTTCATGAATCACTGAAATTCGGCGTCAGCACGCCGCCCATCCGCCGGGCGGTCGATATTTTATAAAATTGATTATTTTCAATTAATTGTTGTATGGCACATGAATCAATTTACAAAACCGTGGCTATACCGTGGCTATTATGCATTGAATTGAATCAAGTTTATCGAGTTGATCCTATCTGTGGAGGCTGAGCTAGTGAGTTTTCCTCGCCGCTAACTTATATAGATCAATTCGATGATCTAATTTTGACTCCGGTCGAGAAGACCGCGCAACCGGTAAAGCAGATCGAGTGCCTCCCTGGGGCTGAGGCCGTCCGGATTGGTGTCGCGCAGCAAGGCTTCGGCTGCCGAAGGCTCGTGTCGAGCGGCCGCGCGGGGATGGTTGAGCATCTGGGCGAATAGCGGCAGATCGCCCGCGAGCCGGGTCGTCGGCGAGGCCCGCTGGTCGGATTCGAGAATTTCCAGCACCGATTCGGCCCGCGCCACCACCGTCGGCGGCAGGCCCGCCAACCGGGCGACATGGATGCCGTAGGACCGGTCGGCGGCGCCGGCCTCGACCTCGTGCAGGAAGACGACGTCGCCCTTCCATTCCTTGACCCGCATGGTGTGGCACGACAGGCGTTCAAGCTTCGCCGCCAGGGTCGTCAGTTCGTGATAGTGGGTAGCGAACAACGCCCGGCATTTGTTTCCATCGTGCAGATGCTCGACCACTGCCCAGGCGATCGAGAGCCCATCGAAGGTCGATGTGCCGCGGCCGATTTCGTCCAGGATCACCAGCGCGCGTTCGCCCGCCTGATTCAGGATCGCCGCCGTTTCGACCATCTCGACCATGAAGGTCGAACGACCGCGCGCCAAATCATCGGCGGCGCCCACGCGCGAGAACAGGCGATCGACCGCACCGATCCGCGCCGACGTTGCGGGCACGTAGGATCCCATCTGCGCCAGGATCGCGATCAGCGCGTTCTGCCGCAGGAACGTGCTTTTGCCCGCCATGTTCGGCCCGGTCAGCAGCCACAGCCGGCTGTCCTTGCCGAGAACGCAATCGTTGGCGACGAAAGGCTTGTTGTCGTCGGCGCGAAGCGCCGCCTCGACCACCGGATGACGGCCGCCCGCCACCTCGAAATCGATGCCGTCGTCGATGACGGGGCGCACGTAGGCGCCCTCGACCGCGCGTTCCGCCAAAGCGGATGCGACGTCGATCGCCGCCAACGATTGCGCGGCGGCGGCGATGCCTTCGGCGCGGCCCGTCACTTCGCCCACCAAGTCCTCGAACAGTTTCAGTTCGAGCGCCAGGGCCCGGTCGGCGGCGTTGGCGATCTTGCCTTCCAATTCGCCGAGTTCGACGGTGGTGAAACGGACCTGATTCGCCAGCGTCTGGCGATGGATGAAACGGCCGCCGGCGCCCGACGGCACCTTGTCGGCTTGGCGCGCGGGCACGTCGATGAAATAGCCGAGCACGTTGTTGTGGCGGATCTTCAGCGATGACACGCCGGTTTCCTTAGCGTAGCCATCCTGCAGGCCCGCGATCAGGCGACGGCTTTCGTCGCGCAACGTGCGCAGTTCGTCCAGCTCCGGCGCGTAGCCTGGAGCGATAAAGCCGCCGTCGCGGGCGGCAACCGGCAGCTCCGGCGCCAGCGCGCGGCCCAGGCGGGCGATCAGCTCTTCGTGCTTGCCAAACGCCTGTAAGGCCCCGGAAAGCCCCGCCGGCAGCGGCGTCCCGGCGGATTCGAGTTCGCGGCGAACGGCGCCGCCCTCGGCCAGCGCGGTGCCGACGGCGGCCAGATCACGCGGCCCGCCGCGGCCGAGCGACAGCCGCGACAGGGCGCGTTCCATGTCGGGGGCCCGGCGCAGACGTTCGCGTGCTTTCTCTCGGGCCATCGCATTGCCGACGAAGAAGGCGACCGTATCCAGGCGTTCGTCGATGGCCTTCGGATCGGTCAGCGGCGCCGACAGGCGCGCCGCCAGAAGCCGGGCGCCGCCGCCGGTGACGGTGCGATCAATGGTCGACAGAAGACTGCCCCGACGTTCGCCGGAAAGGGTCTCGGTCAGTTCCAGATTCCGCCGCGTCGCCGCATCGATCTCCATGACTTGGCCGTCGGCCTGGCGCCGGGGCGGTTCGAATCGCGGCAGACGTCCCTTCTGGGTCAGTTCGACGTAATCGACCAGTGCACCGGCGGCGGCGATCTCCGCGCGGGTGAATTGACCGAACGCCGACAGCGTCTTGACGCCGAACAGGGTCTCCAATCGCCGCCGGCCGTTGATCGAATCGAACCGCGCCGACGGCAGCGGCGTCAGGCGATCCTTCCAGTCGCGAAAGGTTTCGAACAAAGCCGGCCGTTGCAGCAAGCCGTCGCCGAGCAGCAGCTCGCCCGGCTGCAACCGCGCCAGTACCGCGTTCAGGCTTGGCGCGGCGACGGCCTGGGTTTCGAACGTGCCGGTCGAAACATCGATCCAGGAAAGCCCGAGCCCGCCTTCCGCCTCGGCCAGCGCGGCCAGGTAATTGTTGCGCCGGGAATCGAGCAGCGCATCCTCGGTAATCGTGCCGGGCGTGACCACGCGCACCACGTCGCGGCGGACCAGTGTCTTGCCGCTTCGCTTCTTGGCCTCGGCCGGATCCTCGGTCTGTTCGCAAACGGCAACCTTGAAACCCAGGCGGATGAGCCGCGACAGATACGCCTCGTGGCTGTGCACCGGCACGCCGCACATGGGGATGTCATCGCCCAGATGCTTGCCGCGCTTGGTCAAGGTGATGTCGAGCGCACCCGCCGCCTTGACCGCGTCGTCGAAGAACAGTTCGTAGAAATCGCCCATCCGATAGAACAGCAGGCAATCCGGATGCTGGCGCTTGATGGCCGCGTATTGGGCCATCATAGGCGTTGCCACCGGATCGACCGACAAAGGTTCGGCGGACGGGATCGCTGCCTGTTCGGCCGTCTCCCCGGTATCCTCGGGGACGGATTTGGCGTCTTGATCGTCGGGCGGCGCGGGGTCGGACACGGTCACGGCAATGTCATTTTTCCAACGGCGGCGGGCACCATATCACGCGATCGGCCGGGCCACGAATCTTGCCTTTTCCGATCCGGCCCGTGCAGAATGCCCGCCATAAGGGGATTGCTGGGAATCCTGGGGCACCGTTCAGCCTGCTTAAATCGACCCGCAACGAGCGCCGCTCCCGGCCGCCTCGCCGTGGTTCCAGACGGGACCATGACGATCAACCATCGAACCGGGCAAGCGAACATGAACGACCATTCCGACGATCATTCGAACCAAGTCATCTTCCAGGAAGCCCTGCGCATGCACGCGCGCGGCCGCCCCGGCAAGATCCAGGTCCAGGCGACCAAGCCGCTGACGACGCAGCGGGACCTGTCGCTGGCCTATTCGCCGGGCGTCGCGGCGCCATGCCTGGAAATCGCCCGCGACCCGTCGCTGGCCTACGATTATACGGCCAAGGGCAACCTCGTCGCCGTCATTTCGAACGGCACCGCCGTGCTGGGCCTGGGCGACCTCGGCGCGCTTGGCGCCAAGCCCGTGATGGAAGGCAAGGCGGTCCTGTTCAAGAAATTCGCCGACATCGACGGCATCGACCTGGAGGTCGATACCAAGGACGTCGACGAATTCGTCAATTGCGTTCGGTTCCTGGGCAAGACCTTCGGCGGCATCAACCTGGAAGACATCAAGGCGCCGGAATGCTTCATGATCGAGCAGCGCCTGCGCGAGCTGTTGGACATTCCCGTGTTTCACGACGACCAGCACGGCACCGCGATCATCACCGCCGCCGGCCTGATCAACGCCCTGCAACTGACGGGTCGCGCGCTGCATAATACAAAGATGGTGGTCAACGGCGCGGGCGCCGCATCCATCGCTTGCGTCGAGCTTCTGAAACGCATGGGCATGAAGCCCGACAACGTCATCCTTTGCGATTCCAAAGGCGTCATCCACCAGGGTCGCAAGGACGGCATGAACCAGTGGAAATCCGCGCACGCCGCGAAGACCAGCGCGCGCACCCTGGCCGACGCCACGGAAGGTACCGACGTTTTTCTCGGCCTGTCGATCAAAGGCGCCGTCAATCAAGCCATGGTCAAATCGATGGCCGACAAGCCCATCATCTTCGCCATGGCCAATCCGGACCCCGAGATCACGCCCGAGGACGTGCGGACCGTCCGCCAGGACGCGATCATCGCCACCGGGCGCTCGGATTATCCGAATCAGATCAACAACGTACTCGGCTTTCCCTATATCTTCCGCGGCGCGCTCGACGTACGCGCCAGCACCATCAACGACGAAATGAAGATCGCCGCCGCCGAGGCCCTGGCCAATCTGGCGCGGGAAGACGTACCCGACGAAGTCGACGCCGCCTATTCGGGCCGACGGCTTCGCTACGGTCCCGAATACATCATCCCGGTGCCGTTCGATCCACGGTTGATCGTCGCCGTGCCTCAGGCCGTCGCCAAGGCCGCCATGGATTCGGGCGTCGCCCGAAGCCCGATCATCGACATGGGCGCCTATACGCAGCAGCTGACCGCGCGGCTGAACATCACCGCCGGCAGCCTTCAGGCGATTTTCGACAAGGTGCAGAAGAACCCGCAGCGCGTCGTCTTCGCCGAGGGCGAGGAGGAAAAAAGCATCCGCGCCGCGTTCGGCTATCGCAATTCGGGCTACGGCACGCCGATCCTGATCGGGCGCGAGGAGAAGATCAAAAGGACGCTCGAGAAATTGGGCCTGCCCGATCTCGACGGCATCGAGATCATGAATTCCAAGGCCAGTACCGAAACAAAGGCCTACACGGACTACCTTTACGGCCAGTTGCAACGATCGGGTGCGCTGCATCGCGATTGCCAGCGGATGGTCAACCAGGACCGCAACATCTTCGCCGCCTGCATGGTCGCCTGCGGCGACGCCGATGCGATGATTTCGGGCCTGACCCGGAACTATCACACCGTGCTGGCCGACATCACCCGCGTGCTCGGCAGCAAAAAGGGCGAGCATCCCATCGGCGTTTCCATGGTGCTGGCGGGCGGGCGCACGATTTTCATCGCCGATTCGGCGGTTCACGATTCGCCGACGCCGACGCAACTGGCCGACTTCGCCCAGCAGGCGGCCGAGGAAGCCCGGCGCATGGGCCACGAGCCACGCGTCGCCCTGGTTTCCTACGCCAGCTTCGGCAATCCGCCGCTCGCCAAGGCCGAAGTCATCCACCAAGCGGTCGCGATCCTGGACGAACGCCATGTCGATTTCGAATACGACGGCGAAATGGCGGTCGACGTGGCGCTGAACCCGGAACTGCTGAAACTCTATCCGTTCTGCCGCCTGAGCCAACCCGCCAACGTCCTGATCATGCCGGGACTGCACAGCTCGCAGATATCGTCGAAGCTGTTGCACGCGCTCGGCGGATCGACGGTGTTGGGCCCGATCCTGATGGGCCTGTCGAAGCCGGCGCAGATCGTCGCCATGGACGCGCCGGTGTCCGACATCGTCACCATGGCCGCGCTCGCCGCCCACGAGGCGATTCGCTAGCGCAAGCCCATGGACACGCGCGACCCGGACGACGAGGCCGCCCGACCGCCCCTGGCCGCGACCTTCGCGACGGTACTGCAACGGCGCCTGTCCCGGCGTCGCGCGCTGAAGGGCCTCTGTGCAAGCGTTGCCGGCCTGATGGCGGGGACGATCCTCGGGCGCGGCGCGAAAGCGGCAAGCCCGTCCACCCTGACGTTCCGCCAGCCACCCCATCGAGTTTCGGAAACTCTCGCCGTCGCCGACGGATACCGGGCCGACGTACTGATCCGCTGGGGCGACAAGGTGCTGGCCGACGCGCCCGCGTTCGATCCCCGGCGCCTGTCGGCCGACGCCCAGGAAAAGCAGTTCGGCTACAACAACGACTTCATCGCCTTCATGCCGTTGCCGTTGGGGTCGAACAACAGCAGGCACGGGCTTCTGTGCGTCAATCACGAATACACCAACGCCGAGCTGATGTGGCCGGGAGTCACAGGGCGGACGTTGCGCGAAAAGGCGACGGCCGAAACGGTGGCCGTCGAGATGGCCGCGCACGGTCATTCGGTTATCGAAATCGAACAACGGAACGGGCGCTGGCATGTCGTCGACGGCAGCCGATATGCGCGGCGCATCTCGCTCCGATCCACCGACGTCGGAATCTCCGGCCCGGCCACCGGGCACGAGCGCCTGAAAACAAGCCGTGATGCCACCGGAAAACTGGTCCGCGGCATCCTGAACAACTGCGCCGGCGGCGTCACGCCCTGGGGCACGGTGCTGGTCGCGGAAGAGAATTTCAATCTCTACTTCGCGGGCGAGCCGGAAATCAGCGACGAGGCGGCGAACCATCGCCGCTACGGCGTCGGGCGCGGACGTTATTACGCCTGGGAAAAATTCGACAAGCGGTTCGACGTGACCGAGGAGCCGAACGAACCCAACCGATTCGGCTGGATGGTCGAATACGACCCCTACGATCCCGCGTCGATGCCGATGAAGCGGACCGCGCTCGGCCGCTTCAAGCACGAAGGCGCGACCACGACGCTGACCCCCGATGGCCGCGTGGTGGCCTATTCCGGCGACGACCAGCAATTCGAATATTTGTATCGCTTCGTCAGTACCGGGCGGTTCGATCCGAAAAATCGCGCTGCCAACAAAAATATTCTGGACGACGGCATTCTGTCGGTCGCCCGCTTCAACGCCGACGGCACGCTCGATTGGCTAGATTTGGTGCTCGGTCGCGGCCCGCTGACGCCGGCGAACGGGTTTCGATCCCAGGCCGACGTGTCGATCGAAACGCGCCGCGCCGCCGACCTGCTGGGCGCGACGCCGATGGACCGCCCGGAAGACGTGGAACCCAATCCGGTCACCGGGCGCGTCTATGTCATGCTGACCAATAATTCCCGACGCACGGCCGATAAGACCGACGCGGCCAACCCGCGCGGGCCGAACCGGCATGGCCACGTGGTCGAATTGATTCCGCCCGGCACGGAAGGCGACGGCGCGACGGCAAGCAAGGCCCGCCACGACGCGACGCGATTTCGATGGGAGATCGTGCTGCTGGCCGGCGATCCCAATAATCCCGAGCACGGCGCACACTATCATCCGGGTGTTGCGATCGACGGCGCATGGCTGTCGTCGCCCGACAATTGTGCGTTCGACAATCGCGGCCGCCTGTGGATCGCGACCGATCAAGGCACCGCCTGGCAGCGGAACAAAATCCCCGACGGCGTCTACGCCTGCGATCTAGCCGGCCCGGGGCGGGCGCTGACCCGGCTTTTTCTTTCGTGTCCCACGGGCGCGGAGGCCGCCGGGCCATGCTTCACCCCGGACGGCAAGACCTTGTTCCTGTCGGTGCAGCATCCGGGCGAAGGATCGACGTTCGACGACCCGTCGACACGCTGGCCCGATTTCAAGACCGGCGTGCCGCCGCGTCCGGCCGTGGTCGCCATAACGAAGACCGACGGCGGCGAGTTCGGCAGTTAGATAAACTCCTTCAGCGCCGCTTCGTGATGGCCGGCCGACTCGCGGCCGAAGCAACAGAACACGACCCGTTCCATCGCGTCGCCGTCGCCGGCCAGGAACGCGGCCACGGTCGAAACCGCGATCCCGGCGGCGCGATCCGGCGGGAAGCGATAGACACCGGTCGAGATTGCGGGAAACGCAATCGTTCGAAGACCGTGGCGGCGCGCCAGTTCAAGCGATCCCCGGTAGCAACCGGCGAGAAGATCGTCCTCGCCCTGCCCGCCGCCCCGCCACACCGGCCCGACGGTGTGAATAACGTGCCGTGCCTTCAGCCGGTATCCCTTGGTGATGCGGGCCTCGCCCGTGGGACAGCCGCCGATGGCCCGGCATTCCGCCAGAAGCTCCGGTCCGGCGGCGCGATGGATGGCGCCGTCGACTCCGCCGCCGCCCAGAAGGCTTTCGTTGGCGGCATTCACGATGGCATCCAGCGCCAAGGTGGTAATGTCGGCTTCGATCACCGACATGCGGGAAACGGCTTTGTCGGCCATTCTCGAATTCGCTAAGCGCCTTTCGCCCGTTCGATCCCTTCGCGGATCAGGGTCTGGGCCTCCTCAGCCTCGCCCCAGCGCTGCACCTTCACCCACTTACCGCGTTCCAGATCCTTGTAGTGTTCGAAGAAGTGCGCGATCTGCTCGAGCAGGATCGGCCGGATGTCGCGATAGGATCCGACGTTCGAATAATAGGGATGCAGCTTGTCGACCGGCACGCAGAGAATTTTTTCGTCGATGCCGCCTTCGTCTTCCATGATCAGCACGCCGATCGGCCGCGACGCGATGACGACCCCCGGCGTCACCGGCACCTGGGCCAGAACCGCGGCGTCGACCGGGTCGCCGTCCTGCGACAGCGTGTGCGGAATAAAACCGTAGTTGCACGGGTAGTACATCGCCGTGTGCAGGAAGCGGTCGACGAACATCGCGCCCGATTCCTTGTCCATCTCGTATTTGACCGGATTGCCCCCGAGGGGAATCTCGATGATGACGTTGACTTCGTAGGGTGGGTTCTTGCCGACGGGAATTTTCTTGATGTCCATGGTGCTGTTCCATTCGTGGAAGACGGGAGGATAATAAACTTCTATGGCCCGTTACGGCGAGGATGTCGGCGGATAGCGGCGCATCATCCAGACCAGCAGCAACAGCCCCGGCACGGCGGCCAGCGTGGTCAGGGCGAAAAACACGGGCCACGGCACTTGGTCGGCGAGCCAGCCCGCGCCCGCCGACATAGCGGTGCGCGAGATGGCCATCAACGACGTCAGCAGCGCGTACTGCGTCGCCGTATAGGCGACGTTGCAAAGGCTCGACAGGTAGGCGACGAAGGCGGTCGTACCCATGCCGGTGGTGATGTTTTCGACCGCGATCGAAAACGCGAGCACGCCGAGATCGTGTCCGGCCCAAGCCTGGAGAATGAACACCAGGTTCGAGACCGCCATCAACACGCCGCAGACGAGCAGCCCCTTCATCAGCCCGAGGCGCGCGAGCACCACGCCGCCCAACAGCCCGCCGCCGATGGTGGCGGCGACCCCGAACAACTTGGCGATTTCGGCGATTTCGGTCTTGGTGAAACCGATTTCGAGAAAGAACGGCACCTTCATCACGGCAAGAACCGCGTCGCCGAATTTATAAAGCAGGATGAACGCCAGCACAGCGATCCAACCGGGCCGTCGCGCGAAATCCAGAATCGGCGACAGCACCGCCACATAGGCCCAAGCGCCGGCGGCGGCGATGGCGGAAGGAAAGCCGTGCGCCCGCAAACGTTTGGCCTTCTCGCGTTCTATTGCGGCAACGTCTTCCGATGTCGCCTTCGTCGGTTCCGGATTCAGCAGCACCGCGGCGATGCCCGCGCCGATCAGCAGACCCAACCCCAGAAACACCATCGGCCAGGGAAACATGTCTGCGGCGATCAACCCGGCGGCGCCGCCGCCCACCTGGCCGATGCGCCAGCCGAAGGTCGCCGTCGCCGCCCCGGCGGCAAGCGACCGATCCTCTAAAATCTCGACGCGATATGCGTCGACGACGATGTCCTGGCTGGCGGAAAAGAAAGCGACCGCGAAGGCCGCAATCGCGACGAGATGGATCGCCTGGCGCGGATCGGCGAGGCCGAGCAGCCAGACGGCCGCAAGCACGCATAGCTGACTAAGGATCATCCAACTGCGCCGACGACCGAGCCACGCGCCGAAAAACGGCAACCGAATTCGGTCAATCAGCGGCGCCCAGGCGAATTTCAGCGAATAGGGCAGGCTGACGAGGGCGAAGAGACCGATGGTGGTCTTGTCGATTCCCGATTCGGCGAGCCGCGCGGTCAGCGGTTCCGCCAGGATGCCGAACGGCAACCCGCTGGAGAAACCGAGGAACAGAAGCGAAAGGACGCGCCGGTCGCGATAGACGCCCGCCGCCGCCAGCCAGCCGGTCATGGGGAAGCCCGGCCTTCCATCGCATCGACGGCCGCGTCCCAAACCCGATCGAGCGATACCGCCGCGACGCACGGAAACGAAGCCTTGTCGTCGATCCGTTTATGGCAGCTCCAGAAGCAGTGATAGCATTCCATCTTCTCGTACAGGAAGCGCGCCGCGGGCGGCGTCACGGCGTCCGGGTACGGCACGAAGCAGCCGAAGTGCCCGCCTCCGACGATCACCACGGTCGGCGTCCCCAAGGCAATCGACACGTGCGCCGGGCCGCTGTCGTTGGCGACGACGACGGCGGCGTGGTTCATCAGATCGAGCAGATCGGGCAAGCCGGTTTTTCCCGCCAGGTCGTGAACGCCGTTTCGCTTCGATATTTGTTCCATGCGTTTGGCGTCCTCGCCCCGCCACGGCAAGCCGACGAAGACCACGGCAAGACCCCGGTCCAACAAGCGAGCGGCGAGCGCGAGATAATGGTCGAGCGGCCAGCGACGACCCGGTTCGTTGGCGCCCGGATTCAGCACCGCGTAAGGCCCGGTCGGCGCCAGCGGCGATCTTGCATCGCGCCACGGGATCGTCGGCGGACAGGGCGCGATGTCGCGGCCGGCGACGACGGACAGAAACCGGAAGTGCCTTTCGATTTCGTGGCTGGGATAGGGCCCGGTGTCGATCACCTGGCTCGCCTGACTCAAATAGTAACGGTATTCGGACCGCGTCTTTTCGCTTACGTAGGGCAGCGACACGACTTGGCGCGATGCGGCCGAAAGCCAGACCAGGCTGTCGGCCATGAGCGCCCGGCGCAGGTAGGAATCGTTGACCGCGATTTCGGCGTTCAGTCGTCGTACTCGGAACGCGACGGTAAATCGGTAGAACGGGCGGCGGGCGAACGCATGCTCGTCGATCACGACCGTCCGGTATCCGGCGAAGGCCTCGGGCACAATGGATGCCCAGCTTTTACAGCCGACGACGACGATGTCGTTCTTGGCGACCCCGAAGGCATCGGCGTAATGATCGAGCGCGGCGCGGAACAGCACCATGTCGCCGATGCCGTCCATGCGCACGACCAGGAGACCGCGCTTTCGGCCCGGCACCGGCCACAGGCGCGCCAGCAGGTCGAGCGGGCGGAACAACCACCAGCGCCGGCGCATGCCGGACGGAAACATCCGCCAGAATCGGGACACGGCGAACTCGGCGGGCGACAGGGATCGGCCGCGAACATCACCAATGTCGGTCACGGAATCGGCCATCCTCTTTCCTCGCGGGGCTCCTCGCGCCGCGGGATTATAGGGAAAGCACGGCCGTTTGGCGCCGCCGATGTGCGAAATTCGGGCTAGGATCAGGCCCGCTCGGCCGCTCGCTCGGCCTTGCGCCGTGCGTGCGGGTCCAGTTCCTTCTTGCGCAGGCGCAGGTTCTTGGGCGTCACCTCGACCCGCTCGTCGTCCTCGATGTAGGCGATGGCCTGTTCCAGGCTGAGCTTCCGGGGCGGCGTCAGGCGGATGGCGTCGTCCTTGCCGGCGGCGCGAAAGTTAGTCAGTTGTTTCGACTTCAAGGGATTGACCTCGAGATCGTTGCCGCGGCTGTGCTCGCCGATGATCATGCCGTCGTAGACCTTGGTACCCACGCCGATGAAAAGGGCGCCGCGATCCTCGAGCCCCGCCAAACCGTAGGCGACCGTGGTGCCGCTACCGATCGAAACCAGCACGCCGTTGCGCCGACCCGGGACCGGTCCGCGATAAGGGCCGTAGGCGTGGAACAGGCGGCTCATCACGCCGGTGCCGCGGGTCTGAGTCAGGAATTCGCCGTGATAGCCGATCAGGCCGCGCGACGGCGCAAGGAACGTCAGGCGCACCTTGCCGCCGCCAGAAGGCCTCATATCCCGGAGTTCGCCTTTCCGCTGGCTCATCGCTTCGACCACGGTGCCGGCGAATCCTTCGTCGACGTCAATCAGCACTTCCTCGATCGGTTCCAGCTTTTGTCCGGTTTCCGGATCGTCGCGATAGAGCACGCGCGGCCGGCCGATCGACAGTTCGAAGCCTTCGCGGCGCATGGTTTCGATCAGCACGCCGAGCTGCAGTTCGCCGCGCCCCGCGACCTCGAAGGAATCCGAATCCTGGGTCTCCGTCACGCGGATGGCGACGTTGCCTTCGGCCTCGCGCATCAGACGATCGCGGATAACGCGAGACGTGACCTTGGTGCCTTCCTGGCCCGCCAGCGGCGAATCATTGATGGAAAACGTCATCGCCAGCGTCGGCGGATCGACCGGATCGGACGCGATCGGCGTTTCAACCTCGGGTGCGCACAAGGTATCGGCGACGGTCGCCTCGGTGAAGCCCGCGAGCGCGACGATGTCGCCGGCCTCGGCACGATCCACCGGCGTGCGCAGCAGACCGCGGAATTGCAGAATCTTTGTAACGCGGGTCGATTCGATCGTGCCGCCCTCGCGGTTGAGCGCCTTGACGCTCATGTTCGACACAACGGCACCCGACTGAATGCGCCCGGTCAGCACGCGGCCGAGGAACGGATCGCTTTCCAGCGTCGTGACCAGCATGGCGAACGGCCCGTCCGCGTCCACCGTGGGCGGCGGAACGTGGGCGACGATCCGTTCGAACAGAACCTGCAGATCGGTGCCGCGCACGCCGGGTTCGGTCGAGGCCCAGCCTTCCTTGGCCGACGCGAACAGGACCGGAAAATCCAATTGTTCGTCGGTCGCTTCGAGGGCAGCGAACAAATCGAAGACCTCGGAGTGAACCTCGTTGACGCGGGCGTCCGGACGATCCGCCTTGTTAATGACGACGATCGGCCTCAGGCCCAGTTTCAAGGCCTTGGCGGTGACGAACTTGGTCTGCGGCATCGGCCCTTCGGCGGCGTCGACCAACAACAACACACCGTCGACCATGCTGAGGATGCGTTCGACCTCGCCGCCGAAATCGGCGTGCCCGGGCGTATCCACGATATTGATACGCATGTCGTGCCAGATGACCGACGTGCATTTCGCCAGGATGGTAATGCCGCGTTCGCGCTCCAGCTCGTTGCTGTCCATCGCCCGTTCGGCGACTTTCTGGTTGGCGCGAAACACGCCGCTCTGGCGCAGCAATACGTCGACCAGCGTGGTCTTGCCGTGGTCTACGTGGGCGATGATGGCGATATTTCGGATTTGCATTTTCATTCCAACGAAAAAGAGGAGGGCCGGGCTTTCAGTCCAGCCGTTGTTCGAGCAGCTTGGCGAGCGACGTCGCGGGTCGGGCGCCGACGTGGCTTATGGCTTCCGCGGCAGCGATGGACCCGAGCCGCGCGCACCGGGCCAGATCGTCGTTCCGCGTCAGCCCGAAAAGAAAACCGGCGGCGAAGGCATCGCCGGCGCCGGTCGTATCGATGACCTGCACGTCGGGTTCGGCGTCGACGACGTGGATTTCGGCACCCGACACGATCACCGCACCCTTGGCGCTGCGCGTCAGCGCCGCGATCTTGCAATGCGGACGAACATGCTGAAGCGCGGCGTCGAAGGTCGATACCTTATAAAGCGATTTTATTTCTTCTTCGTTCGCGAACAAAACGTCGACGTGATTTTCGACCAGGTCGCGGAATTCCTCGCGATGGCGATCGACGCAGAACGGATCCGACAGACTGAGCGATACCAGCCGACTTTTTTCGTGGGCGATGGTCGCCGCCTTGACGAAAGCCTTTTTCGCTTCGGGCGGATCCCACAGATAACCTTCGAGGTAAGTGATCTTCGACGCCGCGACGGTTTCGGGATCGATGTCGCCGGGGCCGAGACCCGTGCACGCGCCGAGGAACGTCTGCATGGTGCGTTGCGCGTCGGATGTAACCAAGATCAGGCAGCGCGCGGTCGGCAGCCCCTCGGTCGCGGGCGGCGTATCGAAGGCCACGCCCAAGGCGCGGATGTCGTGGGCGAAAACCTCGCCCAGGATATCGTCCCTGACCTTGCCGATGAAGGCGCCCGCACCGCCCAAGGACGCGAGCGCCGCGATGGTGTTGGCGGCCGAACCGCCGGAGCACTCGATGCCGGGCCCCATGGCGTCGTAAAGATCGCCGGCCGTTTTGGCGTCAACCAACGTCATCGCGCCCTTGATCAGGCCGTGGCGCGCCAGGAACCGCTCGTCGGCGCGGGCCAGAACGTCGACGATGGCATTGCCGATGCCGACGACGTCGAATTCGCGATCGACCATGGGGATACGGACCTTTGGGAACGTTCGGGGTACAGAGGCGGGCGCAGTATAGCCACGGCCCCGGGCGCGGCAAGGCCGGCGACGGGATCGCCATCCCGGCCGAATAGCGCTTGCCCGGCGCCCGGCCCGGGGTTACAAGAAACGGCCTTCGCCGTTTTGAATTGGCATATATAAATCAATATGTTAAGCGCATTCACCAAGGGCCTTCAGCAACTCGACGACCGGGCCGTCCGGCGCGTTTTATGGCTCGGCATCGGTGCGGCGATCCTGGTGCTGGTCGCATTATGGGCAGCCGTCGGCTACGCGCTGACCCATTTCGCGTGGTTCGAGACCGGTTGGTTGAACACCGTGATCGACATCCTGGGCGGCGTGGCCACCCTGGTTCTGACTTGGGTCCTGTTCCCGGTGGTCATCAGTACCGTGATCAGCCTGTGGCTGGAAGAGGTGGCCGACGCGGTCGAGGCTCGGCATTATCCCGCATTGCCCAAGGCGCGCGGCCAAAGCCTCGGTCAGGCGATGCTGATCGCGGTTCGGTTCCTGGCCGTCGCGGTCGGCTTGAACCTGCTGATTTTGCCGTTGATCGTTTTGCCGCCGGTTTTCCCTTTTGTTTTCTATTCGGTGAACGGCTATCTTCTGGGACGGGAATACTTCGAACTCGTGGCGCTCCGGCGAATCGGATTCGAAGAAGCCCGTGCGCTGAGAAAGGCCAACCAAGGTCGGCTTTTCGTCGCCGGCGTCGCAGTCGCGTTCCTGTTGACGGTGCCTTTGGTCAACCTGCTCGCGCCGCTGGTCGCCACCGCCGCGATGGTTCACCTATTCCAGACATGGCGCGGCGGCGCTCCGCACCTGCGACGCGCGTAACGGATCGGACGGACGAAAGGGACGGTTGCCATGTTCAAGAAAGACAAAGACGGCGATACCAGCGGCGGCCATCCGCCAGCCGGCGAAGGCCATGACGATATGAGCGCACCGCCCCTGAAGCCGTTTTCCAAGAAAGGCTCCCACGTTCCCTCGAAGCCGCCGGGCAGCACGTCGTCGTTTCAGGCGGACATTCCGCGTCGCGTCGCGTCGATCCCGTCCGTGCCGCGCCGCATCGAACGCGGTCGCATCGTGGATGCCGACAGCAAGCGCCTGTTCGTCGGTCGCGATATCTGCCTCAACGGCGAAATCACGTCGTGCGACAAGCTGGTGGTGGAAGGCCGTGTCGAGGCGTCGCTGTCGAACGCGCGCATCATCGAGGTCACGCCGACCGGAACCTTCCGCGGATCGGCGCACGTCGAAGAAGCCGACATCAGCGGCCGCTACGAAGGCGAATTGATCGCGACCGACAAATTGATCGTGCGCGCCGGCGGCCAGATCAGCGGTTCGATTCGCTACGGCAAGATCGTGATCGAATCCGGCGGCGAGATTTCCGGCGACATGCAGACGCTCGACAATGCCACGATGGACCGTCCCACCACGGGCGGCGGCTCGAGCGAATCCGGCGGCGGCTGAGATGATCGCCCGGCGTCGGCGCTTTTTCGCGGGTGCCGGCATTATCCTTTTTCCGTTGTTGGCCGGCGGTTGCGGCACGACCGTACCGGCCAACTCCACCGACGCGACCGGCAATCCGGCGGCGGCCGAGACGGCCGCCCGGCCCGAGGAATACGGCGCGCCGTCCGCGACCGAACATCCGGCGATCGCGGAACCGGCGCGACTGATCGGGCTGAAGGCGGCAAAGATCGCGGACCTTCTGGGCGCGCCCGGCTTCCGCCGCAAGGACAATCCTGCCGAAATTTGGCAATACCGGACGCAAAACTGTTTCCTCGACGTCTTTCTGTACGCCGACAAGGCGGGGGGCGAGCTTTACTTCGTCGCCCACGTCGAGGTCCGGCCCCGCCGTACCGAACCCGTCACCAAGCAGGATTGCCTTCGCCAGGTCGTGCGCGAAAAGCGCGTCGAACGATCCGGTTGACGGAAAGCGATTAGAATTTCACCCAGCCGCGCCGCAGCATGTAAGCCAGCGGCAGGCCGACCGCGAAAGCGATGGCGGGGTTCGAGGCCACGCCGATCGCCGCCATCAGCAACACCAGAAACAGATCGGCGTCCTTGTATTGCTGCGGCTTCGCCGAGAGCGCGAGATCGATCCCCGAAAACAGCAGCAAGGCGCCCAGCACGGCGTCGGGAATGGTCTTCAACAGTTGAAATCCGGCGTCGCCCAGGAACAGGCCCATCGCGATGAAGACGACGCCGATCAACACCGGCGCGGTCGCCGTCCTGGCGCCGAAGCGATAATGGCCGGTCACGCCGCCGGCGCCGTGGCACATCGGATAGCCGCCGAACGGCGCCGCCAAAAGATTGCCGATCCCCGTGGTGATCGAGAGATTGCGTTCGTTGACGTTATGAATCTCTTTTGGAAATAGCTGCCGGGTGACGGCGGCGGTGACGATGATCGCGTTGGTCAGCGTCAACGGAATTTGCGGCAGCACGGCGTACTGGGTCCCGTGCACGATCTGCGCCCAAGTCGGGATCACCAGCGCCGGCAGATGGATTCCGAATTCGATGTCCGGAAACGGCGGGGCGATGCCGAGCGCCTGTCCGAGCGCGATCCCGACCGCGACCGCGACGAGCGCCGCGGGTACGCGCTTGAAGCGCAGCAGCACCAGGATGAAGCCCGACATCGAAATGCCGATCCACGGGTGGTCGGCGAACATGCGGATGCCGAGCGCGCCGAGCGAAAGCCCGAGCCCGAGCTGAAGCCCCGACGCGACGGTCAACGGAATGACCCGCGCCAGCTTTTCCACCAGGCCGGTAACGCCAACGACTAGAAAGAAGAGTCCGATGACGATGCCCGCGCCGGCGATGGCGTGGGGATCCATCGGTTCGATCAGCACGGCGGCGGACGCCGCCTTCATCGGCTGCACCGCGATCGGCAAGCCGTAAAAGGCGCCGGTCAGGGCATAGAACGCGCCGAAGGTGATGAGAATCCCGGCCGGGCCCATGCCGACGACCGTGATCGCGCCGATGATGTGGGGCAGGAACGTTCCAAGGTCGCCGAGCGCCCCGGAAACCTCGCGCACGTCGCCGGAAAATCGGGTTCGGGCGAATTTCGGTGGCTCGTTTTCCGCCTGACTGCCGCAGCGCACCGGCACATCCGGACCGAGGCGGAATCGCGGGCTTTCATCGTCGGCGCGATGGACGCCCGGCGGCACGGGACGCATGCAACTGTCGGATGCCTTGCCGCCGGATACGGTCGTGTCGCCGTCCATGATGGGTGCGATCCTAGCCGGTCGCGAAAACCGGTTCAATCTTAGCACCGGCCGCGCCTGTGTTCAGAGCGTCGTCTTGCCCTTGAAACGGCAGATGTCGCGCACGACGCACGCCGGACAGTCGGGCTTGCGCGCCTTGCAGACGTAGCGCCCATGCAGGATCAGCCAATGATGCGCATGGCGCTTGTACCGATCGGGCGTGCGCGCTTCCAGGCCCTTCTCGACGTCGAGCGGCGTCTTGCCCGGCGCCAGTCCGGTGCGGTTCGAGACGCGGAAGATATGCGTGTCGACGGCGATGGTCGGATGACCGAAGGCGATGTTCAGCACCACGTTGGCGGTCTTGCGCCCGACGCCGGGCAACGCTTCGAGCGCGTCCCGGTCCTCCGGCACCTGGCCGCCGTGGCGTTCGATCAGAAGTTTCGAAAGCGCGATGACGTTCTTGGCCTTGGTGTTGAACAGGCCGATGGTCTTGACGTAGTCCTTCAGCCGGGCCTCGCCGAGCTTGGCCATCTTTTCCGGCGTGTCGACGACCTTGAACAGCGGGCCCGTCGCCTTGTTGACGCCGACATCGGTCGCCTGCGCCGACAGCACGACGGCGACCAGCAGCGTGTAGGGATTGACGTATTGCAGCTCGCCCTTGGGTTCGGGGTTCGATTTCTCGAGCCGGCGGAAGAATTCCTCGATGTCCGGTTTCTTCAGAACTGCCATGGTCCCGCCCCCCAATCGCCGCCGGCATCATAGCAGGGGCGGTTTTCTTCGGGCCACGGTTTCGATTACAATACCGTCATGACGGAATCGCCCGCCGCGCAGGTGTTTTTTTCCGCGACCCTGCGGCCGCACCGTAGCGTGACGACCCGGGGCATCGATATCGTCATCGCCCTGATCGCGGTGGTGTCGTTCGGCGCCGGCGTCGCCTTCGTGTCCCTGGGCGCGTGGCCGGTGACCGGCTTTCTCGGTCTCGACATTCTGCTGCTATGGCTGGCGCTCCGGCTCAATCATCGCGCCGGAAACGCGCGCGAAACGGTCGAGATACGCGAGGATACCCTTCGAATCGCGCGCGTCGACGCCTGGGGACGGCGCAAGGAATGGACCTTTCCGCCCTATTGGGCGCAGGCCGTTCTCGACGAGGAACGGCGGGCGCTCGTCGTGCGCTCGCACGGCGCCGAAGCCGTGATCGGCGGGTTCCTTACGGACGGGGAGCGGGAGGACCTTCTGCGCGCCTTGCGCCGTGCGCTCGGCAAGGTGCGCGAGACCCCGCCTGCGACCGGGCGCTGATCTTCAGGTAAAGCCGAGCACGTCCTGCATCGAATAGAAGCCGGGCTTCCTGCCTTCGGTCCAAAGGGCGGCGCGAACGGCGCCTTGCGCGAAGATCGCGCGCGACGACGCGCGGTGCGAAATTTCCACGCGCTCGCCGTCGGCGGCGAAGATCACCGAATGATCGCCGACCACGTCGCCGCCCCTGAGCGTCGCGAAGCCGATGTCGCCCCGGCGCCGGGCGCCGGTGTGGCCGTCGCGGACGCGCTGCGAAACCTTGGCGAGGTCGACCTTGCGCCCGGCGGCGGCGGCTTCGCCCAATGCCAGCGCCGTGCCCGACGGCGCGTCGACCTTGTGACGATGGTGCATTTCGACGATTTCGATGTCGTACTCGTCGCCGAGAACGCTCGCCGCCTTCTTCGTCAGCCCGAGCAGCATGTTGATCCCGACGCTGAAGTTGGCGGCCTTGACGACGGCGACCTTCTTCGCGGCGGCCGACAGCGCCGCCATATGCGCGGCATCCATACCCGTGGTGCCGACGATCAGGGCGGCGCCGTGTTCGGCCGCGAGCACGGCATGAATGGCCGTCGCGGCCGGCTGGGTGAAATCGATCACCGCGTCGGACGCCTTGAACAGCGCGGCGGTGTCCGCCGAAATCGGCAGGCCCGACGGCTCCGAACCGGCAAGCAACGTGAGGTCCTCGCCGATCGCGTCGCTGTCCGGCCGTTCCGTGCCGCCAGCGAGCGCGCAGCCCGGCGTCGTCAGCACGGTCTTGACCAGCATCCGGCCCATGCGCCCGGCGCAGCCGACGATTCCGATCTTCATCGATTATCCCCTCGGTCGATCCGATCCCGAGAATAGCGCGAACGGTCGGCCCCGCAAGAGGCCGTTCTATTCCTTCAGATCCTCCCACAGCTCCTTCACTTTTTTGAAGAAGCCGGCGGATTGCGGGCTGGTCTTTTCGGCGCCGCCTTCCTTGTCGAATTCCTCCAGCAGCTCGCGCTGGCGTTTCGAAATGTTCACGGGGGTTTCGACCATGGCCTGGACGAACATGTCGCCGCGCGCGTTCGAACGCAGGATCGACATGCCCTTGCCCTTGAGGCGGAACTGGTGGCCAGTCGGCGTGCCGGCCGGAATGGCGACCCGGACACGGTGGCCGTCGACCGTCGGCACCTCGACGTTACCGCCGAGCGTCGCCGTCGTCATCGGGATCGGCACCCGGCAATAGATGTTGGCGCCGTCGCGCTGAAACATCGGGTGCGGCTGCACGGTAAGGAAAATATAAAGATCCCCCGCCGGACCGCCGCGCAGCCCGGCCTCGCCCTCGCCGGCCAAACGGATCCGCGTGCCGTCCTCGACCCCGGGCGGGATCGTGACCGACAGCGTGCGCTCCTTCTGCACCCGGCCGGCGCCGCCGCAAACCTTGCACGGGTCCTTCACGACCTGGCCGGAGCCGCCGCAGGTGGGACAAGTCCGTTCGACGGTGAAAAAGCCGGACTGCGAACGCACCCGGCCATGGCCGCCGCAGGTGCCGCAAGACGTCGGCTTGGCCGCACCCTGGGCGCCGGTGCCGTTGCAGGAATCGCACGGAACCGCACTCGGCACGCGGATGTTCGCCTTCTTGCCCTTGAAGGCGTCTTCCAGCGACACTTCCATATTGTAGCGAAGATCCGAGCCGTGGCCGCGCGCGGCCTGGGCGCGGCGTCCGCCGCCGCCCACGAAATCGCCGAACATCTCGTCGAAGATGTCGGCGAAGCCGTGCGCGAATCCGGCGTCGAAGCCGGGGCCGCCGGCGGCGCCTTGTTCAAATGCCTGATGCCCGAACCGGTCGTAGGCCGCGCGTTTCTGTTCGTCCTTGAGGACCTCGTGGGCTTCGCTGATTTCCTTGAATTTCTGTTCGGCCTTCTTATCGCCCGGGTTCTTGTCCGGGTGATACTTCATCGCCAGCTTGCGATAGGCCTTCTTGATATCGTCCGGAGTCGCCTTCCGGTCGACGTCGAGAAGCTTGTAGTAGTCTTCCTTGGCCATCGGTCAAGACTCGCGTGACGGAAGCGGCGCGGCGCGGCGCCGCCGCCCGGGCGGACGGAATAAATATTCTCTACCCCCCATGACGGCGCGCGCTGGGCGCTTACTTGCCCTTCTTGTTGTCGGGATCGACTTCCTCGAAATCGGCGTCGACCACGTTCGGATCCGAACCCTTGGCGCCGCCCGCGCCCGCGGCGCCGGCCGGCGATTGCGGCTGTTCCTGGCTCGCCTTGTACATGGCCTCGCCCAGCTTCATGGCCGCCTGGGTCAGCGCTTCGGTCTTCGCCTTGATCGCGTCGACGTCGTCGCCTTCCATCGCGGTTTTCAATTCGGCGATACCGGTTTCGATCGACTTCTTGTCGGCGTCCGGAATCTTGTCGCCGAATTCCTTCAGATTCTTTTCCGAGGAATGGATCAGCGAGTCGGCGGTGTTCCTGGCCTCGACGAGATCGCGACGCTTCTTGTCGTCCTCGGCATGCGATTCCGCGTCCTTCACCATCCGTTCGATGTCGGCGTCGGACAAGCCGCCCGAGGCCTGGATA
>CAZDFF010000013.1:7079-24949 GCA_964504425.1 uncultured Hyphomicrobiales bacterium | reverse complement strand
GCTGGAACTGACCACCTACCTGTTCGCGTGGATGGTGCTGCTGGGCATGTCCTACGGCGTCAAGGTCGGTTCGCACCTGGGCGTCGACGCCCTGGTGCGGCTGATGCCGTTGCGCTGGCAACGGATCCTCGGCGTGGTCGTCGTGCTGCTCGGCATGCTGTACGCCGGGCTGCTGCTGTTCGGCAGCTACGAATACGTCGACAAGATGCACACCATATCCGTGGAAGCCGAGGACCTGCCGATCCAGCGCTGGGTCCTGCTGCTGTGCCTGCCGATCGGCTATGCGCTCCTGATGTTCCGTCTGGGGCAGGCGGGCTGGCGCATCGTAACCGGCGAGCAGCAGGGCCTTCGCCTTGCCGACGAGGCCAAGGAAGCGATCGAGGCCCTGCACGGCGCCCCCGTTTCGGAAATCAAGCCGAACGGCGGCCGCGGCGGGAGGGCGGACCCGTGACCACCGCCATCCTGTTCGCCCTGCTGTTCGCGTTCATGGCCATCGGCATGCCGATCGCCATCGCGCTCGGGCTCGCCAGTACGCTGACCATCCTGTTCTTCGCGCCGGATTCGCTCGCGTCCCTGTCGCTGAAGATTTTCACGACCATGGAGTACTACACGCTCCTGGCGATTCCGTTCTTTATCCTTTCCGGCGCGTTTCTGACCACCGGCGGGGTGGCGCGGCGCCTGGTCGACCTGGGCATCGCCTGCGTCGGCCACATCCGCGGCGGCCTTGCCATGGCCGCCGTGTTGGCCTGCATGCTGTTCGCCGCCGTGTCCGGCTCGTCGCCGGCGACCGTCGTCGCGATCGGTTCCATCGTCATCGCCGGCATGCTGAAGACCGGCTACACCAAGGAATTCTCCGCCGGCGTCATCTGCAACGCCGGCACGCTGGGCATCCTGATCCCCCCGTCGATCCCGATGGTCGTCTACGCCGCCGCGACCGAAAGTTCGGTCGGCAAGATGTTCATGGGCGGCGTGATCCCCGGCATCCTGCTGGGCGCGATGCTGATGCTCGCCATCTACGTCGTCGCCCGGCGCTTGGACTTGCCGCGCGAGGACTCCGTGTCCTTCGCCAGAATCTGGCGCACCTTCCGCGAGGCGGTCTGGGGGATGGGGCTTATCGTCATCATCCTGGGCGGCATCTACGGCGGGGTGTTCACGCCGACCGAGGCGGCGGCGGTGGCGGCGGTCTATGCCTTCGTCGTCGCGGTCTACGTCTACAAGGACCTGAAGATTTCCGACGTGCCGCGCGTGCTGCTGGATGCGGGCAAGGTGTCGGTGATGCTGCTGTTCATCATCGCCAACGCCATGCTGTTCGCGCACGTGCTGACCACCGAGCGCATCCCGCAGGCGATCACCGAGGCAATCCTGGCCGCCAACATGGCGCCGTGGATGTTCCTGCTGGCGGTCAACATCCTGCTGCTGATCGCCGGCAACTTCATGGAACCGTCCGCGATCATCCTGATCCTGGCGCCGATCTTCTTCCCGATCGCGATGGAACTGGGGATTGATCCGATTCACCTCGGCATCATCATGGTGGTGAACATGGAAATCGGCATGGTCACGCCGCCGGTCGGGCTCAACCTGTTCGTCACTTCGGGCGTGACCGGCATGAGTCTGTGGGACGTGGTCAAGGCGGCGATGCCGTGGCTATCGATATTGCTGGTGTTCCTCGTGATCGTCACCTACGTGCCGTGGTTCTCCACGGCGCTGCCCAACTACCTGTTCGGCAAGTAGCGTCTTCGCCGCGTTGCGCGGCCCAGCGCCGCGCGCCCCGCCCGTTCGGTCCGGGCCGGCCCGCCCCCATGGGCGGGAATTGCCCTGGACCGACAAAAAGCGCGACAGTGGCTCACGTCCGATGCTTGTGCCCGGCATTCGGAGTTGGCATAACCTCATACGCTGATCGCCCGATAGGTCGGGAACATGACCGAGCCGTGAGGACCCATTCCCCGATGAAGATCGCCATACCGAAAGAGCGCCGCGAAGGCGAAACCCGCGTCGCGGCCTCGCCCGACATGGTCAAGAAGCTGACGGCGCTGGGCTGCCGGGTCGTCGTCGAGCAGGGCGCGGGCGCCGCCGCCGCCGTCACCGACGATGCCCTGAAGGCGGCCGGCGCCGAGATCGCCAAGGACGCGGCCGAGGCCATATCCGACGCCGACGTCGTGATGAAGATACGCGGCCCCCAAGTGGACGATAAGACCGCCGGCGCGGAACTGTCGCTCTACAAGCCCGGGCAGATTTTGATCGCGCACCTTTCCGCGCTGTCGTCGAAGCCCGAGATCGAGGCCTACGCCAAGGCCGGGCTGGTCGCCTTCGCCATGGACCTGATGCCGCGCATCACCCGGGCGCAGAGCATGGACGTGCTGTCGTCGCAATCGAACCTCGCCGGCTACAAGGCGGTGCTCGACGCCGCGTCCGAATTCGGCCGCGCCTTCCCGATGATGATGACGGCGGCCGGCACCATCCCGCCCGCCAAGGTGTTCGTCATGGGCGTCGGCGTGGCGGGCTTGCAGGCCATCGCCACCGCCAAGCGCCTCGGCGCTGCGGTCAGCGCCACCGACGTGCGGCCGCAGACCAAGGAGCAGGTGGAAAGCCTGGGCGGCAAGTTCCTCACCGTCGACGCCGAGATGGAGAAGGACGCCCAGACCGCCGGCGGCTACGCCAAGGAAATGCCCAAGGAATATTACGACAAGCAGAAGCAGGTGACGGCCGAGCACATCAAGAAGCAGGACATCGTCATCACCACGGCGCTGATCCCGGGCCGCACGGCGCCGGTACTGATTACCGAGGAGATGGTGAAGTCGATGGCGCCGGGCTCGGTGATCGTCGATCTCGCGGTCGAGGCCGGCGGCAATTGCGCGTTGGCCGAACCGGGCAAGGTCGTCGTCAAGCACGGGGTCAAGATCGTCGGCCACCTGAACGTCGCCGGCCGCGTGCCGTTCGACGCCAGCGCGCTGTTCGCCAGGAACCTTTTGAATTTCTTCCAGCCGCTGCTGGACAAGGAAACCAAGGTCCTCAAGATCGACTGGGAGGACGACGTCGTCAAAGGCACGCTGGTGTGCCGCGACGGCAAGGTGGTTCACCCGATGCTGACCAAGGACGCCTGACCATGGAACCGACCCAGTTCATCGACCACGCGGCCAAAGTCGCGACCGACGCGCAGAAATTGGCGGGCGAGGCCGCCAAGCTGGCCCAGGAGGCGACCCAGGTCGCGGCCGGCGGCGGCACCGGCATCGATCCGTTCCTCGGGCTTTTCACCGTCTTCGTGCTGGCCTGCTTCGTCGGCTTCTACGTGGTGTGGTCGGTGACGCCCGCGCTGCATTCGCCGCTGATGGCGGTCACCAACGCGATCTCGTCGGTCATCATCGTCGGCGGCCTGCTGGCGGCCGGCCCGGCCGGGTGGGGCTTCGCCAAGACCATGGGCTTCATCGCCGTTATGCTGGCGTCGGTCAACATCTTCGGCGGCTTCATCGTGACGCAACGAATGCTCGCGATGTTCAAGAAAAAGCAGAAGAAGTAAGGACGCGACAATGAGCCCGACACTCACCGGTTTCGCGTACCTGATCGCGTCCGTCTGCTTCATCATGGCGCTGCGCGGCCTGTCCTCGCCGGAAAGTTCGCGGAAGGGCAACTTCTTCGGCATCGCCGGCATGACCGTCGCCATCCTGACCACGCTGGCCTCGCCCGACGTGGTCAGCTACGGCACCATCCTGATCGCCATCCTGATCGGCGGCGCGGTCGGCACCGTGGTCGCGCTGAAAATCCAGATGACGGCGCTGCCGCAATTGGTCGCCGCGTTCCACTCGCTGGTCGGCTTGGCCGCCGTGTTTGTCGCGGCCGCCGCCTTCTACAACCCGGAAGCCTACGCCATCGGCACGGTCGGCAACATCAAGGCCGCCAGCCTGGTGGAAATGGCGCTCGGCACCGCCATCGGCGCCATCACGTTCTCGGGTTCGGTGATCGCCTTCGCGAAATTACAGGGGATCATGTCCGGCGCGCCGATCACCTTCAAGGGTCAGCACATGCTGAACGCGGCGCTGGCGGGCGCGATCGTGCTGCTGGTCGTCGCCATGATCTTCGCCCAATCGCCGGCCGCCTTCTGGGCCCTGGTCGCGGTTTCGATCCTGATCGGCTTCCTGCTGATCATTCCCATCGGCGGCGCCGACATGCCGGTCGTGGTCTCGATGCTGAATTCGTATTCCGGCTGGGCCGCCTGCGGCATCGGTTTCACGCTGTCGAACCCGGCGCTCATCGTCACCGGCGCGCTGGTCGGCTCGTCGGGCGCGATCCTCAGCTACATCATGTGCAAGGGCATGAACCGCTCCATTATCAACGTGCTGCTCGGCGGCTTCGGCGGCGAGACGGCGGGCCCGGCGGGCCCCGCGGTGGCCGGGCGCGCGGTGAAACCGGGCAGCGCCGACGACGCCGCCTTCATCATGAAGAACGCCTCCAAGGTCATCATTGTGCCCGGCTACGGCATGGCGGTGGCCCAGGCCCAGCATGCGCTTCGGGAAATGGGCGACAAGCTGAAGGCCGAGGGGGTCAGCGTCTCCTACGCGATCCATCCCGTGGCGGGTCGCATGCCCGGGCACATGAACGTGCTCCTGGCGGAAGCCAACGTGCCCTACGACGAGGTCTTCGAGCTGGAAGAGATCAACCACGAATTCTCGTCGGCCGACGTCGCCTTCGTGATCGGTGCCAACGACGTCACCAACCCGGCGGCCAAGACCGATCCGAAAAGCCCGATCTTCGGCATGCCGATCCTCGAGGTCGACAAGGCCAAGACCGTGCTGTTCATCAAGCGCTCGATGGCGTCGGGCTACGCCGGCGTCGACAACGAACTGTTCTTCCGCGACAACACCATGATGCTGTTCGGCGATGCCAAGAAGATGACCGAGGAAATCGTCGTCGCGCTCGGTTGAGCGCGCAAGTCAAGGTGGCGCTGGGTTAATCGAACATGGAAGAAGCCAAGATCGACCGCGATGCCATGGGGCGGCTTGCCAAGGCGCTCGCATTCATCAAGGGCGCGGCCGATCCCACGGCGGCGGCCTTGAAGCAGGCCGCCGACAGCGGCGTCGAGGCCGACATCAAGAAGGCCCGTACTCTTTTCCTGAGATTAAAGCCCGGAGACCGCCGGGCCGCGCTGTCCATGCTCTAGAGTTCCGCCAAGGACCGGCGTCCTGTTGCCGCCGCGTTCGGCCTTTGCCAGACTATTCGCCGCGGCCCGCGTTCTGAGGCCGGATCCCACGCAAGGAGGATACGAAATGCGTTCGTTGTCGTTCGCGGCGGCGGCGTGCGTCGGGATGGTCGGGCACGCCCTAGCCGGGGAAACCGTGTCGTTCCCGCGTCAATTCAAGGGCAACGACATCGTTGTGTCCGGCGAGCTTTTACTGCCGCCCGGCGCCGGGCCGTTCCCGGCGATGGTCGCGGTGCACGGCAGCGGCGGCGTCAACAAGGATCAAAAGAAGCACTACGCGACGGCGCTGAACGCGGCCGGCGTCGCCGCTTACTTCCCGGACTCGTTCGGACCGCGCGGCGTCACCCGCACGGTCGAGGATCAGTTCGCCGTCACCTCGCGCGACATGATCGGCGACGCCTACGGCGCGCTGCGGGCCCTGGCGAAGGACCCGCGCATCGCGGCCGACCGCATCGGCGTGATGGGCTTTTCCAAGGGCGGCACGGTGACGGTGCAATCGGCCATCGAGCGCGTCCGCCGCCGCAACGCCGAGGGCGAGGAAACGTTCGCGGTCCACGTCGCGTTCTACCCCGGCTGCGGCAACCAGTTCCGCGAGCCCAGGACGACCGGCCGGCCGCTGCTCATCATGGTCGGCGCCAAGGACACCTACACCGGGCCCGAGAACTGCGTCGCCTACGCCGACGCGATCAAGAAGGCCGGCAGCGACGTGCGCCTGATCGTCTACCCGGAAGCCGAACACGGCTGGGACGGCACCACGTTCTGGAAGCTCGCGCGCGGCGAGAATTATCGCCGCTGCCTGTTCGCGGAAAACGCCGACGGCACCTGGACCGAACGGACCAGCGGCGTCGTGACCAACGACGCGCGCGGCCGGCCGATCCCGGGCGCGGCGGGGAAGGCGATGGCGACGTGCCGCACGTTGGGGGTGGAAGGCGGCCTGCACGGGGAAACCAAGGCGCGCTCGCTGAAGGATCTGCTCGAATTCATCCGCGCTCCGCTCGGGCTCGGCGGCTAGAGCCCCGAAATCCGGGCAAACGAAAACCCGGGCTCTGGCGAGCGCCGGGTTCTTTGTTCGGCCGAAGCCGGAATAGGGGGGCTTTAGAAGCCCTCGCGCTCCAAACGCTTGCGCTCCAGCTTGCGGGCGCGGCGCACGGCCTCGGCCTTTTCGCGGGCCCGGCGTTCGGACGGCTTTTCGTAAGCGCGGCGGAGTTTCATTTCGCGGAAGACGCCCTCGCGTTGCATCTTCTTTTTCAGGACCTTCAAGGCCTGATCGACGTTATTGTCGCGGACGGTCACTTGCACGGCGAACGATCTCTCCTGCTGGCCACGATAAAGGCGGTTCGGGACCGGCCTACCCGGAATTCAGGGCTTTTCGGCCGGGGCGTGGCTTCTAGCATATCCCCACAGGCTTGGAAAGACCCCTGAACGCCTATACATATAGGGCCCGGTCACGACTGAATCTGGGCCGGGAAACCCGCCGTTTCGGCCTATTTTAAGGAGACCCCCGTCCCGTGGCCATTCTGAAGATCGCCCGCATGGGCCATCCGGTGCTGAACCGAGTCGCCGACCCTGTCGAAGACCCCACGGCGCCCGAAATCCGCACCCTGCTGCAGGACATGCTGGACACCATGGTCGACGCCCCGGGCATCGGCCTGGCCGCGCCGCAGGTGCACGTGCCGCTGCGGGTGGTCATTTTCCATGTGCCCCGGGAACGGAACGACGCCGCCGAAGGCCCGGCCGCCGTGCCCGAAGGCCTGAACGTGCTGATCAATCCTGTCATCGAGCCTCTCTCCGACGAGAAGGAGGAGGATTGGGAAGGCTGCCTTTCGGTGCCCGGCATGACCGGCCGCGTGCCCCGCTACACCAGGATTCGCTACACCGCCGTCGACCACGAAGACAATGCGATCGACCGCGTCGCCGAAGGCTTCCACGCCCGGGTGGTGCAGCACGAGTGCGACCACCTGAACGGCGTGCTCTATCCGCGGCGCATGACCGATCTGTCCTCGTTCGGCTTCATTGAGGAAATTCGCCGCGCCCTCGGCCCCGACGCCGGAGACGACGAGGCGGAGGCGGCGGAATGACCGCCGCCGCCAAAGGCTTCGCCGCCCAGCGCGAGCGCCTGCTGCTGGCGTTCCTGCCGCACGTCCCGTTCGAGGGCTGGACCCGGAAGGCGCTCGAACTCGGCTGCCGGGACCTGGGATTGGACAAAGCGGATGCGTTGGGGATCTTCCCCGGTGGCGTGACCGAGGTCGCCGACGCCTTCGCCGCTTATGCCGACCGCGCCATGCTGGCGGGGCTGGCCCGACACGACGTCATGGCGCTGAAGGTGCGCGAACGCATCCATCTCGGCGTGCGCCTGCGGCTCCAGGCCCTGGAACCCTGGCGCGAGGCGGTGCGCCGCCTGCTGTCGTTCCTGTCGCTGCCGGGCCGCGCCGGGCTGTCGCTGCGGATGGGATGGCGCACGGCCGACGCGATCTGGCACGCGGCCGGCGATACGGCGACCGACTTCAACCATTACACCAAGCGCGGCCTGCTGCTGTCGGTCTACGGGGCGACGCTGCTTTACTGGCTTTCCGACGAGTCCGACGGCCGTGCCGATACCTGGGCCTTCCTGGAACGCCGCCTCGCCGACGTGCTCAAGATACCGCGTTACGGCCAGAAAGCGCGCGAAACCGTCGGCCGCCTCGCCGGGCCTTTTGCCCGGCCTTTCGTCAAATCGTTGGAAAGATTGGCGAAACGCGCGCGAACGTGATCGGCCGTGCGGCCGGTTGCCCCAATCTCGCCACATTTCGTTCGCAGACTCCGCCGTAAGAACAAGAGAGTGAAGTCGGGGGAGTGCCGTGCCCACATCGATCCGGGCACTCGTCGTTGCGGTTGCGACGGCGTTGATTGCGACCGTGGCGGCGCCGGCCGGCGCCGCGCCCGATCCCGCGTGTGCCCGCCAGGTCGAAAACTACATGCATTCCCATCAGCCGCGTCCGACGCCCGCGCTCTATAAGCGGGCGATGGCGAAGTGCGAGGGCCGTGGCGACACCAAGGCGGCGCTCGCCATCCTGTCCGGCGGCAAGAACCGGCCGACGCCGCAGCAGTGCATATCCGATCTGAAACGCGCCATGGCGCAGCAGCGCATCCCGCCCAAACGCGACACCTATCAAGAAGCGATCGACATCTGCCGCGACACCGGCGACCTCGCCGCCGCCAAGAAGGTCGTCGGCGCCAAGTAGGCGCCGCCAAAAGATTTAACCACAGAGCCCACAGAGTGCACGGAGAAGGCTCTTGCGCGCCTTGGCGCGCGATTAACCCCTCTGCGCTCTCTGTGTCCTCTCTGGTTCAACCCCCCTTTTCCCCCTTTCGGGCTTCGCCGCGGCCGCGAAACCGCCTATGCTGGCGGCAAAGGGGGAAAACACCCCCTCACCGGAACGGCGTGGACGATGGCTGAGGGTACATTTGGCGCGTCCGGACGGAGCAATGGCGGCAGGCGGCCGGACGAGCCGCTGTCCCGCCCGGCGCCGCTCGGCGCATCTCCGACAATCGAACCGGCCGCTGGCGGGCCGTCCCTGGGCGGGCCGTCGGTCGGGCGCTTGACGCCGGAAACCGGGGCACGATCCGGACAGGGCGCCCCGGCGCCCCGGAGCGATCTCGCCGATCATTTTCTCGCCTGCTGCAAGCTCGGGCGCTATCTGACGGTGATGGGCGGGGCGCGTTTCGTCATCACCGACGATTTCCGCCAGCAGGGCATCACCATCGAACCGGCCGCCGCCGCGCTGGCCTCGATCTACTCGCGCGATTTCCTGGTCGCCCAGGCGGCCCTGTTGCCCTTGGGCCGGATCGCCGACACGACCCGGTTCAAGGACCGCGAACGGTTCGAACGGCTGTTCTCGCTGATCGAGGCCAACGCGCTCTCGCCGGACGTGCAGGGCTCGGCCAAGGCAATGGTCGAAGCCGGCTTCCGCGAGGCCGAAATCCGCGAAATCGAGGCCGATCTCGGGCACCGCCTAAACCCCGCGCGCATCGCCTACCGGGAATTCCTCGCCGTCATCGGCCAGTTGATGCAGGGCCGCGTGTCGGCCTCGGATTTCCTGCAGGAATTTCTCGCCTTCACGCGGGCGGTCGCCGGCAAGCTCGACTTCGGCATCTACAGCTTCTGCATCGACCGCATCTTCGGCAACACGCGCGTGCCGCTGAACATCAAGCAGCTGCTCGCGACCGAAATCATGAAATACCCGCCGATGGTGCGCCGCGAACTGCTGACCAACATCCTGACCTTGCCGGGCCAGTCGCCGGAACTGGCCGGCTTCATCCGCCAGCTGTGCAACAGCCAGTTGGACAGCGCCCAGATCATCGAGATCGAATTGCTCGAAGCGGTCAAGGCGTCCCGCGTTTCGATGAACGAGATCGAACAGCGCCTCAGGAGCGCCGTGCCGGCGGCGTGACGGTGCCTACGGCGCCGCCGGGAACACGATCCCCGACAGGCTGATCCAGCCGTGGTTTTTGCCGCCCGTGACCCACAGGATGCGGCCGTCCGGCAGCACGTCGACGCGCGCGTCGCGGTCGTGGTTATTGACGCTGAAGACCATCCGCTTCGCCGGGCGGTAGCCGGCGGGCAGGGTCGCCAGCACGGACCAGTTCTGCACCTTGACGACGCCGCCGACCGTCACGACCGCGCCGACGCGGGTGGCCGTGGCCGGCGCGTAGTCGCCGCCGTAATGGGCGTTGCCCGCGCCGGGCGCGAGCGCAACCGTGCCGTCGGCGGCCTTGCCGTGCGTCGACGAGAGGAGCAGCGCGACGGCGAATGCCGCCACGGCGACGGGTATCGCGAAAAACCGCATGGAAAATTCCTCCCCCAAGAGCGAATGCCGACTCTATCGAAGGCCGGAATGGGGATAGCGGTCAAGTTGCGCGAAAAAAAGACGGCCGTCGTCCCTCGGGAAGACAACGGCCGTCGGGTCGCTGGGGAGACGTCCGGGCCGGGGACGACCGGCCCAAAAAGGGAAGCGCGCGACCGATGCTTCCCAATGCGAATTCGGTGTTAGCGCCGGTGTACGGAGTCCGATTGCTTTGTCGCCCAACTCATGACCGCGGCGAACACAACCATCGACCCGATAACCAAGCTCAAGAAAGCGATCCCGGCAGTTGTCATGATTCCCCTCCGATGCCGAACACGAGAGACAGCCTAGGGGGCGGGCGGCCGGGCATCCTTGACCAAGGTCAAATAGCCGGAAATATTTTATGGGAACAGGCGAGGGCATATTGTCCTTGACATTCAAAGGAATATAAGAACAAATAGAGAACAAAATGATCTCAGGACCGATCCGGCGGCGAACCACCGCCCGCCGAAAGGGGGGGGTGACAAAGGGTGACAAAGGGTGACCGCCGCGAAAAAATTTCCGCTTCTTTTGTGCAATTTCAATGGTTATGGAGAAAAAGGCGAATAAAACCGCGCCGAAACCGTATCGAACCGCGTTGTTTTGCGATTCCACCGTACCGAGGCGTCGCGGCGGCGGGCGTTCAGGCCTTGGGCAGGCCGCCCTTGGGGTAGATCCGCGTCACGTGGCCCATCTTGCGGCCGGGGCGGGCTTTCGTCTTGCCGTAGAGGTGCAGCGACGCGCCCGGTTCGGCCGCCAGCGCCGGCCATTGGTCGACCTCGGCGCCGATCAGGTTCTTCATCACGGCGTCGGAATGGCGTTCGGGGTCGCCCAGCGGCAGGCCGGCGACCGCGCGCACGAACTGCTCGAACTGGCTGACCTGGCAGGCGTCGATGGTCCAATGGCCGGAATTGTGCGGCCGGGGCGCCACCTCGTTGACCAGCAATTCACCGGTCTTGGTCACGAACATTTCGACCGCCAGCAGCCCGACCAGATCCATCGCCGCGCAGATCCGTTCCGCGTATTCGACCGCGCGGGCGGCCATGGCGGCGTCGAGCGCGGCCGGCGCCCGGGTGGTGTCGAGAATATGATGCACATGCCGGTTTTCGACCGGCGGATAGGCGGCCATCCTGCCGTCGCGGTCGCGCGCGACGATCACCGAAATTTCGCGCGCGAGATCGATGAATCCCTCGAGGATGCCGACGGTCGCGCCCATTTCCCGCCAGGCATGATCCAAATCCTTGCCCGGACCGATGGTCACCTGGCCCTTGCCGTCGTAACCCATGCGCGCGGTCTTCAGCACCGCCGGGCGGCCGACGGCGGCGACCGCGTCCAGCAGTTCGGCCGGGCTCGCCGTCCGGCGCCAGGGCGCGGTGGCGATGCCCAGGTCGTTGATGAACTTCTTTTCGATCAGCCGGTCCTGGGCGATGCGCAGGCAGTTCCATGACGGGCGCACCACAGCGGCCTCGGCCAACCGTTGCACGCTTTCGTGCGGCACGTTCTCGAATTCGAAGGTGACGACGTCGCAGGCGGCGGCGAAGGCGCCGAGCGCCGCCGTGTCGTCGTAAGCCGCGACCGTGGTCGCCGCCGCGACCTGGGACGCCGGGCTGTCGGCCTCGGGGGTGAAGATATGGCAGCGATAGCCGAGCCTGGCCGCGGCCAGCGCGGTCATACGGCCCAATTGGCCGCCGCCCATGATGCCGATGACGGCGCCGGGGGCGAGGGGGGCCGCCGGGGCGGGGCGCTTGGAATCGCTCACGGGATGTCGTCCGTCGGTCGGGAACGTCAGCGCGTCTTGGCGCGTCCGCGCTTCGGCGCGGGTTTCGTCGCAGCAGGTTTCGTCGCGACGGGGCGCTTGCCGATCGCCGCGGTCTGGGCGCTGCGCCAACCGTCCAGCGCCTTTGCCACCGTCTTGTCCGACAGCGCGATCACGGCGGCGGCCAGCAGGGCCGCGTTGATGGCGCCGGCGCGGCCGACCGCCAGCGTACCGACCGGAATGCCGGCCGGCATCTGCGCGATCGAAAGCAGGCTGTCGAGCCCCTTCAGCGCCTTCGATTCGACCGGCACGCCGAACACCGGCAGCGGCGTCAGCGACGCCGCCATGCCGGGCAGGTGCGCGGCGCCGCCGGCCCCGGCGATGATCGCCTTCAGGCCGCGCTTGCGCGCGGTCGAGGCGTATTGGAACAGGCGCTTGGGGGTGCGGTGCGCGGAGACGATGCGTGCCTCGGCCGGGACGCCGAGCTTGGCCAGCGTCTCGATGGTATGACGCATGGTTTCCCAGTCGGACTGGCTGCCCATGATGACGCCGACCGCGGCCTTGCGGCTGCGGCGGGCGGGCGCGGCGGTTTTAGCTGGGCGTTTCAAGCGCTTCCCCCCTACATCAGGAAAGCCGGGCATTATAGGGGCCGGCGGTCGGGTGGCAAGATTTCCGTCGGCGTCTTGTGGTATAGTAAACAAAGGCGTCGATTCGGCGCCGAGAGGAGCGGTCAGAATGGCTGCGGACAAGCTCGAAGGCCTGCGCCCGACCCAGTTCGGGGGCTCGAGCGGTGGCGACGGCACGGGATACGTGCCGCTCCGGCGGCGGCCCATGCCGGGCGAGGGGGCCTCCCACGAAGGCGACGGCTCGGATGGTGGCCATGCCGCCGAGGCCATCGCGGTGTCGATCGCCGGCATTCCCTCCGAACAACTGACGCCCCAGGTCGACAAGGCGGTCGAGGCGCTGATGGCCGAGATCGACCGGCTGCGCCACGAAACCCAACGCCTGCGGATGCGTGTCGGCGAGTTGGAACAGCGGGCCGTCCATCACGACGTTCTGCCGGTGCTCAACCGGACGGCGTTCGTCGCGCAACTGGCCCATGTGCTCGGCCATGTCGACCAATTGCCGATGTCGCCCGCGCTGGTGGTGCTGTCCGTCGTCAACGCCGAGGCCATGCGGATGCGGCACGGCATTGCCGCCCGCGACGGCCTGATGGCCTGGTTGGCGGGCGAGATCAAGAAATCGCTGTACCCGACCGACACGCTGGGCAGCCTCGGCGGTTGCGATTTCGGCGTCATCGCGCTGATGGCCGGCGACCGGGTCGCGATCGAGCGGGCCGAGCCGCTGCGCCGCGCCATCGCCGACGAGCCGTTCGATTGGCGGGACGCGGCCCTGACGGTCGACATCGCCTGCGGCGCGACCGTGCTGGAAGCCGGCATGACGGTGGAGGCGGCCTTGGCGCGGGCCGACGGGGATCTGTGCCGGGCGCGCGCCGCCGCCGACGCCGAGGGCGCGGCCGGGAATTAGGCGATGATGTCCGGCAGAAGCCGGCTTTCGACCTTGGCGATCAGGTCCTTCAGGACCAGCTTGCGCTTCTTCAGCCGCTGCATTTGCAGCGGGTCGAAGGTGCCGCTTTCGGCGATTCGCCGGATGATGTCGTCGAGATCGCGATGCTCGCTTTTCAGGGTTTCGAGCTTCTCTCGGAGGGCATCCTGATCGTCCATGATTTTCAATCGGTTAGAGTTGTATTTCAGATGCGACAAGAGTGCGGGCAGGGTGGCGGCGGCCTCCCGCGAGGGTGGCATTTTTCAGCGGATTACGATATCATGACACGAGGCGAAATGAGCAACATGGAGGGACCTGTACCATGAGCTTTGAAGAGAGGATCGACGCCCTTAAGGCGAAGCATCAAGCTCTCGAATACGCTCTCGATAAAGAAACCAGCCGACCTCATCCCAACGAATTCCAGATCGCCACGCTGAAAAAACAGAAACTCGCCATCAAGGACCAAATCGCCGGATTCGGCGCGGCCTGACGGCGCGATCGTTTCCAGACCTCCGGCCCCTGCCGGAGCTTTTCGCAAGACCCGACGGACGCCCGTTGCGGACGCCCGAACAAGGGTTTTCAATACCTATTCCGACCGAACCGGTTCACGCTTCCTTCGCCAGGTCGCGCAGCTTGAACTTTTGAATCTTGCCGGTCGATGTTTTCGGCAACGGCCCGAATACCACGTGGCGCGGGCACTTGAACCCGGCCAGGCGCTCGCGGCAGAAGGCGATGATCTCGTCGGTGCCGGGCGCCGGCACGCCCTCCTTCAGTTCGACGAAGGCGCAGGGCGTTTCGCCCCACTTCTCGTCCGGCTTGGCGACCACCGCCGCCAGCACGACCGCCGGGTGCGCGGCCAGCACGCTTTCGACCTCGATCGAGGAGATGTTCTCGCCGCCGGAGATGATGATGTCCTTGGAACGGTCCTTGATCTGAAGGTAGCCGTCGGGGTGCATGACGCCGAGATCGCCCGAGTGGAACCAGCCGCCGGCGAAGGCCTCGCGGCTGGCCTTGGCGTTCTTCAGGTAGCCCTTCATGACGATGTTGCCCTTGAACATGACCTCGCCCATGGTCTCGCCGTCGGCGGGCACGGGCGTCATGGTTTCCGGGTCCATCACCGCCAGGCCCTCGAGCGCGTGATAGCGCACGCCCTGGCGCGACTTGATGCGCGCCTGCTCCTCGATCGGCAGGTCGTTCCACTCCGGGTGCCAGGCGCACATCACGGCGGGGCCGTAGGTTTCCGTCAGGCCGTAGACGTGGGTGACGCGAAAGCCCATGCGCTCCATGCGTTCCAGCGTCGCGGCCGGCGGCGGCGCGGCCGCGGTCATGACGTTGACGACGTGGTCGAACGGCCGGCGCTCCTTCTCGGTGGCGTTGATGACGAAGCCGAGCACGATGGGCGCGCCGCAGAAGTGCGTGACGCCATGGTCGGCGATGGCGCCGTAGATGGTCGCGGCATTGACCCGGCGCAGGCACACGCTGGTGCCGGCGACGGCGGCCAGCGTCCAAGGGAAGCACCAGCCGTTGCAGTGGAACATCGGCAGGGTCCACAGGTAGACCGGGTGATGGCCCATGTTCCAGCCGACGATGTTGGAGAGTGCGTTCAGATAGGCGCCGCGATGGTGATAGACGACGCCTTTGGGATTGCCGGTGGTGCCCGAGGTGTAGTTGAGCGAGATCGCCCGCCATTCGTCGTCCGGCAGTTGCCAGCAAAAATTCGGATCGCCGTCGGCGATGAACGCCTCGTACTCGACGTCGCCGACGCGCTTGCCGCCGGGGAATGCCGGGTCGTCGATGTCGACGACGAACGGCCGGTGTTCGAGCTTGCCGAGCGCGCCCTCGATGGTCGGCGCGAATTCGGTGTCGGTCAGCAATATCTTGGCCTCGCCGTGCTCCAGGCAGAAGGCGATGGCTTCGGCGTCGAGCCGCACGTTCAGCGTGTTGATCACGCCGCCGGTCATGGCGACGGCGAACGAGGCCTCGTACATTTCGGGCGTGTTCGACGCCATCACCGCCACCGTGTCGCCCACCCCGATGCCCTTGCGGGCGAGCGCGTCGGCCAGCCGGCGGCAGCGCGCGTAGGTTTCGCGCCAGGTGAAGCGTCGTGTTTCGTGGATGATCGACGGATGGTCGGGATAAACGGCGGCGGCGCGGTCGATCAGGCTCAACGGCGAAAGCGGCGCGTAGTTGGCGGGGTTTCGGTCCAGATCGATGTCGTAGATGCTTCGGCGGCCGGGATCGGGCGCATCGCGGGTGTCCATGAACGGGTACCTGGCCTTTCGGACGGGGCGCCGGCGGCCCCCGTGAGGCGCTACTCTGCCACAAACCCGCTTTGCAAAAAAAGGCGATTTGCCGCACTATCCGAGGAAAATCGGCGGGCGCGGCGCGGACTTCGGGCCGCCGCGACACCGTCGCCCAGGAGGAGACCTTTCGACCATGGCCAATCGTTACGAACAGGCGTATCGGCGTTCGCTCGAAGACCCGGAGGGGTTCTGGGGCGAGGCGGCGGAAGACGTCCGCTGGATCAAGAAGTGGGACAAGGTGCTGGACGCCTCCAGCCCGCCATTCTATCGCTGGTTCAAGGGCGGCGTCGTCAACACCTGCTACAACCTGCTCGATCGCCACGTCGACGAAGGCAACGGCGCGCGCACGGCGCTGATCTACGACAGCCCGGTCACCGGCACGGTCAAGAAATACACCTATCGGGAACTGCGCGACTGGGTCGCGCGCTTCGCCGGCGTGCTGAAGGGCCTGGGCGTCGAGAAGGGCGACCGGGTCGTGCTTTACATGCCGATGGTGCCGGAAGCCGTGGTGGCGATGCACGCCTGCGCCCGCATCGGCGCCATCCATTCGGTCGTGTTCGGCGGTTTCGCCGCCAACGAACTGGCGGTGCGCATCGACGACGCCAAGCCGAAGGTCATGGTCTCGGCCTCCTGCGGCATCGAGATCAACCGGGTCATCCCTTATAAGCCGCTGCTCGACGGCGCCATCGACATCGCCAAGCACAAGCCCGCCCATTGCGTCGTCCTGCAACGCGAGCAGGGCCCGGCGACCATGGTGCCGGGCCGCGACGTCGATTGGAAGGAGGCGGAAGCCAAGGCCACGCCCGCCGATTGCGTGCCGGTCGCCGCGACCGATCCGCTCTATATCCTTTATACGTCCGGCACCACGGGCCAGCCGAAGGGCGTGGTGCGCGACAACGGCGGGCATCTGGTGGCGCTGAAGTGGACCATGAGCGCGATCTACGATTGCAAGCCCGGCGACGTTTACTGGGCGGCGTCCGACGTGGGTTGGGTCGTCGGCCATTCCTACATCGCCTATGCGCCGTTCTTCCACGGCTGCACCAACGTGCTTTACGAGGGCAAGCCGGTCGGCACGCCCGATGCCGGCGCCTTCTGGCGCGTGATCGGCGATCACAAGGTCAACGTGCTGTTCACCGCGCCCACCGCATTTAGAGCCATTCGCCGCGAGGACCCGAACGGCGAGTTGATGAAGAAGTACGATATGTCGTCCTTCCGCTCGTTGTTCCTGGCGGGCGAGCGGACCGATCCCGACACCCTGAAATGGGCCGAGTCGAATTTGAAGGTGCCGGTCATCGATCATTGGTGGCAAACCGAAACCGGCTGGTCGATCGCCGCCAATTGCCTGGGGCTGCACAAATTCCCGATCAAGGCCGGCTCGCCGACCAAGCCGGCGCCGGGCTGGGACGTGCGTGTGTTCGACGAAGGCGGCCACCAGCAGAAGCCGGGCGTCATCGGTTCGATCGTCGTCAAGCTGCCGCTGCCGCCGGGCACGTTCCCGACCCTGTGGAACGCCGACGACCGCTTCAAGAAGGCGTACCTGGAAACCTATCCCGGCTACTACAACACGGCCGACGCCGGCATGATCGACGAGGACGGCTATCTGTCCGTGATGGGCCGCACCGACGACATCATCAACGTCGCCGGCCACCGGCTTTCCACGGGCGCGATGGAGGAAGTGCTGGCGTCGCACCCGGACGTCGCCGAATGCGCCGTGATCGGCGTCGCCGACGACCTGAAGGGTCAATTGCCGGTCGGCTTCCTGGTGCCCAAGGCCGGGGTCAAGCGCCTGCCGGAGCAGATCGTCGAGGACGTGGTCAGGCTGGTGCGCGAACGGATCGGTCCCGTCGCCGCGTTCAAGCAGGCGATCGTGGTGCAGCGCCTGCCGAAGACGCGCTCGGGCAAGATCCTGCGCGGCACCATGCAGAAGATCGCCGACAACGAAACCTACAAGACGCCGGCGACCATCGACGATCCCTCCATCCTGGGCGAGATCAAGGACGCACTCGGCGAACTCGGCTACGCGGAGAAGCGGAAAATTTAAAGCCCGCCGGTGACGTCGAGGATGGCGCCGGTCGCGTAGCTGGCGCCGTCGCCGAGCAGCCACAGGATCGCCTCGGCGATCTCGGCCGGCTCGGCGGCGCGGCCGAGCGGCGTCTGTGCCACGTAGCGGGCGAGGCGGGTCGGATCGCCGATGGTTTCGTGGATGTCGGTCG
>CAZDFF010000013.1:0-7069 GCA_964504425.1 uncultured Hyphomicrobiales bacterium | reverse complement strand
ACAACTGGCCCACGGCATCGGAGGCGGTCTTGGGGACGCCGTTGACGCGCACCCCTTCGGGTCCCAATTCCTTGGCCAGTCCGATGGTCAGCGTGTCGAGCGCGCCCTTCGATCCGGCGTAATCCACGTATTCGTTGGGCGAGCCGCGCTTGGCCGCGCCGGAGGAGACGTTGACGATGGCGCCACCCCGGCCGCCCCGGCTTTTCGACATGCGCCTAGCCGCCTCGCGGGCGCACAGATAGGCGCCGAGTACGTTGACGTCGAACATCCGTTTCAGGCGCTCCAGGCTCATGTCGGCGAGCGGCATGGTCGGCGCGGCGATGGCGGCGTTGTTGACCAGGGCGTCGATCCGGCCGAAGGCCTTTTCCACGGCGTCGAACATGGCGATCACGTCGGCCTCGACCGAGACGTCGCCCTTGATCGCGACGGCCTTGCCGCCGGCCTTTTCGATCTCGGCGACGGCCGCGGTCGCCGCCGCGGCGTCGTTCGCGTAATTGACGCCGACCGCCCAACCGCGCACGCCGGCCAGGCGCGCGGTCGCGCGGCCGATGCCGCGACTGGCGCCGGTGATGAGGACGGATTTGCTCATGGGTGTCCTTTGCGGGCCGCCGGACGGGCCTGGGTGGGGATCAGGTGCCGGATTTATCGGAGTCCGGCGCCGACGGCGCTTCGGCTTCGGGCGCAGGCTCGGGCGTCGGCTCCGGCGTTGCCGGCGCGGCCGCGGCCTTCGGCGGCTTCTTGCCGTGCACGGTGCGATTGCGCGCGCGCGCGATCTGGATCGCCTTTTCCAGATCGGCGCTGGAGCACAGGCCCAAACCGACTGGGTTCTGCGGCTTAATGTTGGGCGCGTTCCAGTGCGAACGCTCGCGCACCGACAGGATCGTCGCTTTGGTCGTGCCGATCAGCTTGCTGACCTGGCCGTCGCTGAGTTCCGGGTAGTTCTTCAGCAGCCAGGCGATGGCGTCGGGCCGGTCCTGGCGCTTCGAGACCGGCGTGTAGCGCGCGCCCTTGGAGCGCACCTTGGGTCGCGGCACGTCCGGCTTGGGGGATTTGAGCCTGGCCTGGGGGTCGGCGATGCAGCGCGCCAGCTCGTCCTGGGTCAGTTCGCCGTTCGTGACCGGATCGAGGCCCTGCATGCCGGTTGCGACCTCGCCGTCGGCGATGGCCTGGACCTCGAGCTCGTGCAGGCCGCAGAACTCGGCGATCTGCTCGAACGTGAGCGGCGTGTTCTCGACCAGCCAGACGGCCGTGGCCTTGGGCATCAATGGAGCAGGCATCGTTCGTTCCAGTCTTGTATTTCAAGGGCTTAAGGTGGAATCGGCCGGGGCGCGCCGGGGCCGGCCGAAGCCCGCCGGGCGGTTGGGCCGCCCCCTTATAGCGTCCGGCCCATGGCCGGGTCAAACGGCCCGAAAAGGGGCCTTCCGGGCGGTATCGGGGCCTTTTAGACGGTCAACACGATCTTGCCGATGTGGGCGCTGCTTTCCATCAGCCGGTGGGCGTCGGCCGCCTGGGCCAGCGGGAAGGTGGCGTGCACGATCGGCCGGATGCGGCCCTGTTCGATCAGGGGCCATACCTTTTCCCGCAATGATCTGGCGATGCGGCCCTTGCTCTCAACGCTCTGGATGCGGAGCGTCGATCCGGTGATGGTCTGGCGCTTCAGCATCATCGGCATGAAATTGATTTCGGCCTTGGCGCCTTTCTGGAAGCCGATGCTGACCAGCCGGCCTTCGACGGCGAGCGCGCGCAGGTTCTTCTCGATGTAGTCGCCGCCGACCATGTCGACGATCACGTCGGCGCCCTTGCCGCCGGTGAACTCCTTCACGGACTCGACGAAATCCTGTTCGCGATAGTTGATCGCCTTGGCCGCGCCCAGCTTCACGCAGGCCGCGCACTTTTCGGCGCTGCCGGCGGTGGTCACCACCTTGGCGCCGAACGCGGCGGCGAGCTGGATCGCCGTGGTGCCGATGCCGCTGCTGCCGCCGTGGATCAACAGCGTCTCGCCCGGCTGCAGGCGGCCGCGATCGAACAGGTTGGTCCACACGGTGAAGAAGGTTTCCGGCAGCGCGCCGCCTTCGACCGGGCTCAGGCCCTTCGGAATCGGCAGGCATTGGACCGCCGGCGCCGGGCAATACTCGGCGTAGCCGCCACCGATCACCAACGCGCAGACCGGGTCGCCGACTTTCCAGTCCGCGACGCCGTTGCCCAACGCGGCGACGGTGCCGGCGACTTCCAGGCCGGGAATGTCGGTCGCGCCGGGGGGCGGTTTGTAATTGCCCTGGCGCTGCACCACGTCCGGCCGATTGATGCCGGCGGCCGCGACCTCGATCAATACTTCGCCCGGGCCCGCGACCGGCCGCGGCCGGGTCGTCGGCCGCAGGACCTCGGGCCCGCCGGGTTCGGCGATTTCGATGCAGGTCATGGTGGCGTCGGCCATGGCGTTCCCCATTTGTCGCGAGGCTTTCCGTCTATTATGTTGGGAGAGGCCTGACAAGGCCCAATCGAGCGGTAACGGAGGCCGACCGTGGATGCCGACGACCTTGAACCGATCAAGAAGAAGCCGGCGCCGAGGAATCTCGACGAAATGTCGATCGACGCGTTGAACGAGTATATCGCCGGGCTTCAGGCCGAGATCGAGCGCGCCAAGAACGTCATCGCCGGCAAGCAATCGGCGCGCCAGGGCGCGGAATCGTTCTTCAAGAAGTAGCGGCTATTCCGCCGCCGTCGGCGGCCGGTCGGGATGCGATACCGGGACGGCGCCGTGCTTCATGCCGGCAAACCAATCCTTGGCCCGCTCCAGATAAAGATAGATCACCGGCGTCAGGTATAACGTCAGGAACTGCGACAAGATCAGGCCGCCGACCACGGCGATGCCGAGCGGCTGGCGCGCGTCGCCGGTGTCGCCGACGGCGACGGCGATGGGCATGATGCCGACCAGGGCCGCCATGGTGGTCATCATGATCGGACGGAAGCGGATCAGGCAGGCTTCGTAGATTGCCTCGGCCGGCGGGCGGTTTTCGGTGCGCTGCTTCTCCAGCGCGAAGTCGATCATCATGATTGCGTTCTTCTTGACGATGCCGATCAGCATGATGATGCCGACGAAGGAATAGAGGCTAAGCGGAATCTTGAAATAGATCAGCGCCAGCAGCGCGCCGACGCCCGCGGCCGGCAGGCCGGACAGGATCGTCAGCGGGTGAATGAAGCTTTCGTAGAGAATGCCGAGCACGATGTAGACCACCAGGACGGCCATGATCAGCAGTAGCGTCATGCCCTTGAGCGAGCTTTCGAACGCCTTCGCCGTGCCTTGGAAATCGGTCGTCAGGGTCGCCGGGATTTGGATGTCCCGTTCCAGCCGCCGGATGCGGTCGACCGCATCGCCGAGCGTCATACCGGAGCCCAAGTTGAACGAAATGGTGACGCTCGGCAGCTGGCTCTGGTGATTGATCGTCAAGGGGCCGACGCCGCGCCGGGCCGTCGAGATGGCGTCGAGCGGGACGAGTTGGCCGCTCGCGGCGCGGACGTAGAGCTTGCCCAATGCCGAGGGGTCGTTCTGGTAGGCCGGATCGACCTCGAGGATCACCTTGTATTGGCTGACGTGCGTATAGATCGTCGAAACCTGCCGGGCGCCGAAGGCGCTGGCCAGCACCAATTCGATCTGTTCGGCGGTGATGCCCATGCGAGCCGCCTTGTCGCGGTTGATGTCGACGACGACCGTCGGACTGGTGATGGCGAGATCGCTGTTGACGTCCTGAAGGCCGGGCAGCTTGCGGAACTCCTGCTCCAGAATGTCGGCCCATTTGTAGAGAACGTCCAGGTCGATGTCCTGAAGGGTGTATTCGTATTCGGCCTTCGACAGGCGCGCGCCGACGCGGATCAGAGGCGGGTTCTGGACGAAGACCTTGAGGCCGGGGACGACGGAAAGATTGCGACGAAGCTGCTGCACCACCTGGGTCACGTTCATGTCGCGCTGCGAACGCGGTTTCAGCCGGATCAGCAACAGGCCCTGGTTGGTGGTGACGCGGCTGCCGGAGGCGCCGACGCGCGACATCAGGCTGTCGACGTTGGGGTCGGCTTGGGCGATCGCCGCGACCTGTTGCTGGGCGCGGACCATGGAGTCGAACGACACGTCCTGCCCGCCCTCGGTGAAGGCGATCAAGCGGCCGGTGTCTTCGGCGGGCAGGAAGTCCTTGGACACGGCGCTGAACAGCCATCCCGTGCCGACCAGCGTCGCCAGAAAAGCCGCGAACACCAGGGGTTGGCGTTTCAGACACCATCGCAGCGACACGTCGTAGGCGCGGAGCAGGGCATTGAACGCGGCCTCGGTGATGCGATAGAGCCATCCGTGGTCGGCCGCCGTTTCGGCCCGGGCGAAGCGCGAGCACAGCATCGGCGTCAAGGTCAGGGACACGAAGCCGGAAACCAAAATCGCCGCGCTGATGGTCACGGCGAATTCGTGCAGCAGGCGCCCCACCATCCCGCCCATGAAGATGACGGGGATGAACGCCGCGATCAGGGAAATGGTCATCGACACGATGGTAAAGCCGATCTCGCGCGAGCCTTTGATGGCGGCGTCGAACGGTTTCTCGCCCTTTTCGACATGACGGACGATGTTTTCCAGCATGACGATGGCATCGTCGACCACGTAGCCGACCGCCAGCGTGAGCGCCATCAGCGACAGGTTGTTGACGCTGAAGCCCAGCATGTACATGACGCCGAAGGTGCCGACGATCGAAATCGGCAGGGCGATGCCCGCGATCACCGTCGCCCACACGTTCCTGAGGAACAGGAAGATCACCATAATGACGAGCGCGGCCGCCAGCGCCAGCGTGAATTGGACGTCCTCGATGGACGAGCGGATGGTCTGCGCCCGGTCGTACAGCACCTCGATGTTGACGGAGGCGGGCAGCTTCTGGCGGAACTGCGGCAGCATGGTGTTCAGTTCGTCCACCAGCTTGATGGTGTTGCTGCCGGGCTGGCGATAGACGGCGACCAGGATGCCCTGGGTGCCGTTGATCCATGTCGCGATCTTGTCGTTTTCGACCGCGTCGACGGCGCGGCCGAGTTCCCTGAGCCGAACCGGCGCGCCGTTGCGGAACGCCACGATGTGTTCGTTGTAGTCGGCGGCGTTGTTCAGCTTGCCGGTTGTCTGCACGGTGACGACGCGGTGCGGACCGCTGAGCGATCCGGTCGCCTGATAGGTGTTGCCGCCCCGGATCGCGGTCGCAACCTCGTCCAAACCAATGCCGCGGATCGCCAAGGCATCCGGATTGACCCGCACGCGGACGGCGTACTTCTGCGATCCCCATATCTGAACCTGGGCGACGCCGTTGATCGCCGAGATGCGTTGGCTCAGCATCGTGTCGGCGTATTCGTCGAGCGTCGAAAGCGGCAGGGTCGGCGACGACAGCCCGATGTAGTAGACCGCGAAGTCCGCCGGATTGATCTTGCGAAAGGCGGGCGGCGAGGGCATGTCCTGGGGCAGGCTGCGCACCGCCGCCGACAGGGCCGATTGCACGTCGAGCGCGGCGGCGTCGATGTCGCGATCGAGCGAGAATTGCATGGTGATGCGGCTGGCGCCGAGCGCGCTGACGGAGGTCATGGATTCGATTCCGCCGATGCGCGCCAATTGGTTTTCCAACGGGGTCGCGACGGACGACGCCATGGTTTCCGGGCTGGCGCCGGGTAGGCCGGCGGTCACCTCGATGGTCGGAAAGTCGACATTGGGAAGTTCGCTGACCGGCAGGAAACGGTAAGCCAGCAGCCCGAAGACGATTAAGGCCGCCATCACGAGCGTGGTGGCGACCGGGCGGCGGATCGACAGTTCGGGCGCGTTCATGACGTTCCCTTGGTCTCGTCCTTGGCCGGGGCTTTGTCCGTGCCCTTCTTTTTCTTCTTGGATTTATCTTTTTCGCCGTCGGCCGGGACCTTGGCGTCCGCTTCCTGCTTCGGTTCGACCCGGGCGCCGGGGAACAATCGAAGCTGGCCTTCGGTGACGACCGTCTCGCCGACCTTCAAGCCGTCGGTGACGACGGTGAAATCGTCCACCGTGGCGCCGATCGCGACCGGACGTTGTTCGACCGTCTTGTTCGGTTTGACCACGAACACGTAGGAGCCGCGCTGGCCCCTCTGGACCGTCCGGGCCGGGATAACGGTGGCGTCGTGAAGCGTGGAGAGCGTCACCGAGACATTGACGAATTGACCAGGGATCAACCGGTCGTCGGCGTTGGCGAAGGTCGCGCGCAGCATGATCGTGCCGGTCTGCGGATCGACCGCGTTATTGATGAAATCGAGCTTGCCTTCGGCGGGCGGCGCGGTGTCGCCGGGGGCCGTCGCCTGGACGTCGAGCGTGCCTTGCGCGAAGCGCGCCCTGATCTGCACCAGGTTATGTTCGGGCACCGAGAACGTCACGTAAATGGGCCGTACTTCGTTCAGCACAACCAGCGGCGTTTCGTTCGCCTTCACCAGATTGCCGGGATCGACCAGCGCGGCGCCGGCCCGGCCGTCGATCGGCGCGTGAATCGACGTATAGCCGAGGTCCAGCTTCGTCATCTGGACCGCCGCTTCGTTGGCGTGGATGGTCGCTTCCAGCGCGCCGACGGAAGCCTTGGCCTCCTCGTATTTCTGCTGCGACGAAAACCCCTTGTTCGAGAGGTCTTGATAGCGCCTGAGATCGGCCAGCGACTTCGCCAGCATCGCCTTGTCCCGCGCCAGGTTCGCCTGGGCCTGGCGCAGCCGGGCTTCGAACGGCAGGGGGTCGATGCGGAATAGGATGTCGCCCTTCTTGACGATTTCGCCTTGGCCGAATGGCGCGGCCATCAACTGGCCGTCGACGCGCGAGCGCACGGTCACCGTGGCGCGTGCCTGTACGGTGCCGATGGCGGAAACGCGAAGCGGGATTGCGCGTTGCGAAACCTTGTCCACGAACACGGGTGCCGGCCGGCCGGCCTTCGTTCCGGCTTTCGAGGGTGTATCGCGGTTCTGCGACAGGTAATAGCCGCCAACCGCGACGGCGACGACGGCAATGCCCACGATCAGGCGCCGGCGAATGATGGTATCTGTCATGGTTCGGGGG
>CAZDFF010000012.1:0-25887 GCA_964504425.1 uncultured Hyphomicrobiales bacterium | reverse complement strand
GCACCACCACCGGATCGGACAGGTTTTTGGCCTCGAAGTGCTTGGGGCCCAGCACCAGGTCGTCCCAACGCACGTCTCCGTCGACGAGCTTGAAGCGCCAGTGGGCGCGCCGGCCCTCGGTAATGAAGGCCTTGCGCTGGGCGTCGGTCAGGGTGAGCGCGGCGCGGTCGTAGATCGGCGGCAGGCGCTGACGCTGGCGGCGCTTGCGCATGGCGTCCAGTTCGTCGGACGTTTCGTAACAGGGATAAAGCCGCCCGTCGGCGACCAGCTTTTCGAACGCCGCGCGGTAGCGGTCCATGCGTTCGGACTGGCGCTGGCGTTCGTCCCAGACCAGACCGAGCCAGCGCAGATCTTCCTCGATGGCCGTGACGAACCGTTCTTCCGAACGTGCCTTGTCGGTGTCGTCGAAGCGCAGCACGAATTCGCCGCCCTTCGATTTCGCCAGCAGCCAGTTCAGCAGGGCGACACGGGCGTTGCCCAGATGCATCAGCCCGGTCGGGCTGGGCGCAAAGCGCACGCGCGCGGGGGCCGTGTCCATCATGCCTGGCCCGTGAAGCCGTTGGTGATCGGATAACGCCGGTCGCGGCCGAAGGCGCGGTGCGTGATCTTGACCCCGGGCGGTGCCTGGCGGCGCTTGTATTCGGCGCGGTCCAACATACGCCAGACCCGGCGCACGGTCGCCTCGTCGAAGCCCTTTGCCACCGTCTCGCGGACGCCCATTTCGCCCTCGATCAAACAGGCGAGGATGCCGTCCAGGATTTCATAGGGCGGCAAGGTGTCCTGGTCGGTCTGGTTCGGCTTCAGTTCCGCGGTCGGCGCCTTGGTCAGGGTACGTTCCGGCACCGCGCGACCATCGGGACCCAGCGCGTCCTGCGCCCGGTGTTCGTTCCGCCAGCGGCACAGCGCGTAGACCTGAGTCTTATAGACGTCCTTCAGCACCGAATAGCCGCCGCACATGTCGCCATAGAGCGTCGCATAGCCGACCGACATTTCCGACTTGTTGCCGGTGGAGAGCACCATGTGGCCGAACTTATTCGACAGGGCCATCAGGGTAATGCCCCGGGCGCGGGCCTGCAGGTTTTCTTCCGTGGTATCGGGCGCGCGGCCTTCGAACACCGGCTTCAGCATCGCGTCGAATGCCTGCATCGCCGGCTCGATGCCGACCGTATCGAGACGCACGCCGAGCAGACGGGCGGTTTCGGCGGCGTCCTCGAGGCTGTCCTTGGAAGTGAACGGCGACGGCATCATCACGCCGCGCACGCGATCCTTGCCCAACGCGTCGACCGCGACGGCGGCCGACAATGCGCTGTCGACGCCGCCCGACAGGCCGATCAGCACGCCGGGAAAGCCGTTCTTGTCGACGTAGTCGCGCAGGCCCAGCGTCATGGCGCGGTAAACGTCCTCGATCGGTTCCAAGTCGCGCTCGATCCGACCCTTGTCGCAGACCCAGGCGTCGCCTTCCTTCTTCCAATGCGTCACCAGCAGGTCTTCCCGCCACGAGGCGGCGCGGGCGCGCAACGCGCAATCGGCGCCCAGCACGAACGAGGTGCCGTCGAAAACCAGTTCGTCCTGGCCGCCGACGATGTTGACGTAGACCAGCGGAAGGCCGCATTCGGTCACACGCGCGACGGCATGATTCAGGCGCTGACCGGTCTTGTCGGTTTCGAACGGCGAACCGTTGATGGCGATCAGAATTTCGGCGCCCGATTCCTGGAGACATTCGGCGACGTCCGGGAACCACATGTCCTCGCACACCATGACGCCCAGGCGGCGGCCGCGAAACGGGATCGGCCCGGGCAGCGGCCCGGCGGCGAACAGGCGCTTTTCGTCGAACACGCCGTAGTTGGGGATCTCGTGCTTCAGGCGCACCTGTTGGATCTGGCCGCCGTCCAAGAACAGCGCGGCGTTGTACAGCTTGCCGTCGACCCGCCACGGCGCGCCCAAGATCAGCGCCGGCCCACCATCGGCGGTTTCGACGGCAAGCCCCATGACCGCTTCCTGGATACGCTCCTGGAAGCTGCGCTTCAGTACCAGGTCCTCGGGCGGATAGCCGGCCACGACCAGTTCGCCGAACACCGCGACGTCGGCGCCTTCGGCCCGCGCCTTCGCGCGCGCGGCGCGGACGCTCGCCACGTTGGCGGCGACGTCGCCCACGGTCGGATTGGTCTGGGCGAGCGCGATGGAAAGCGTCTCGGTCATCGGCCGGCGGGCATCCCTCGATTCGGCCCCGAAAAGGCGGCGGGGCGGCCGCCCGGCGACCCCGGCGGCGCCCGAACACTACCCTTAATGCCGTGGCGGTGTCACGTCCGGGGCGGTCGTCGGGCAAACTCGTCCAGCGGAAGTTGCGATGCCGGTAGAAATGATTGTAGCGATTGCTTATTCTCACCCGCGATGGCGAAGAAAGCAGCCCCCTCTGAAGTCATCCTTGTCGGCAACGCGGTCGAGAAGAAACACAAGCTCATGGCCCAGCAGATAAGCCGCCCGCCCGCGACGCACGTGGCCCAAGGCCTGATCGAGCCGCCGCCGCCGAAGCCGGCGCTCGCGCATGCCCCGGCTTCGGCGGCGCGACCGAAGGCGAAAGCCGTTTTTCCCGCCGCCGCCCCGGCGAAGCCGACGCCCGCCCCATCGGCAAGAACCAGCGAACCGGCGACCTCGCCCAAAGCGAAAAGCCGGGCGATGGCCGAAACCTTCGTCGAGTCCTTCTGCGATCGCCTGATCCAGGCGGCCAACAAGAAGGGCGGCGTGCTGACCGTCAACGACCTGCAGGCCATGAGCGAGGAATTCCACACCAAGACCGTAGCGCTGCAGGCGGTGTTCGAGCGCTCGTTCGAGGATTACGTCCACGCCCGCGAACGCGCGTCGCTGGCACAAAAGCGCAATTTTCCCTTCGACCGGGTGATGGTGCACACCTTCGAGCACCTGTTCGCACGGGAAGACGAGTTGACGGAAACCAGCGTGTCGCGCCGCATCCTGCCCGGCTTCTTCATGGCGATGGGCAAGATGCTGGGCCCCGAGGTCAGCGAATCGTTCCAGGAACGATGCCGCAAGATCGTCGCCCGGCTGCGGGACGGTCGCGAGGACGAGTTCGGCTGGGACGAGGTCTACAGCCGCCCGGACGTCAAGGAACTGCTGATCGAGGCCGAGATCGCCATCGCCGGCTATTTCGAGGACGTGCCCAAGCGCGTCGCTTGGTTCCGCACCATCGTCAACAACCACCTGCCCCCGCCCGCCCCGGACGCGCCGCCGGCCGCACGCGAATGGCAACTGACGGACGACGGGCTGCGCGTTTTCATCCGCGCCATCCTGTCGGACCTGAAGGCGGAATTGAAATCCAACGAGGGCCGTACGCGCGTCACCGAACGCCATGGAATCGCGGCCTGCCTGAAGCTGACGAACATCGTCAACAACGTGTGACCGCGCGGTGCTGATGACGCTTCGGGCCTTGATCTTCGACGTCGACGGTACGCTGGCGGAAACGGAAGAGGCGCATCGGGACGCCTTCAACCGGGCCTTCGCCGACCTGGGTCTGAACTGGACCTGGGATAAAACGCTCTACCGCGAGCTTTTGAAGATCGGCGGCGGGCGCGAGCGGGTCCGCGCCTATGCCGCCGAGCACGCACCCGATTTCCTGGCCCGAGCCGACGCGGAAGACATCGTCGCCCGAATACACGATCGCAAGACGGTGCACTACGGCCGATGGCTGGCCGAGGGCGCCGTCTCGTTGCGGCCGGGCGTCGAGCGCCTGATCGGTGCGGCGGCCCACGCGGGCATCAAGCTCGCCATCGCTACCACCAGCCGCGACGAAAACGTCGTCGGCCTTTTGAAGCGCACCCTGGGAGCGGACGGGCCGAAGCGCTTCGCCGTCATTGCCGCGGCCGAGGCGGCGGCGAAAAAAAAGCCCGCGCCCGATGTTTATCTTTATGCCCTGCGCGCGATGGATTTAAGTGGGGCCGACTGCCTGGCGATCGAGGATTCGCCGATCGGGCTGGCGGCGGCGCGGGCCGCCGACATCCCGGTGCTGATCACGGAATACCATTACACCGCGGGAGCCGACCTAGCGGAGGCAATGGCCATCGTTTCCGACCTGGGCGAGCCCAGCCGTCCATGCCGGTTCGTTCGCGGCGATGCCATGGGCAAGACCTTCGTCGATCTCGACTTGCTGAAGGCGTGGCACGCCAAAACCTGACGTGTCAGGGCGATTTCAGCAAAAACTCGCGGCCGACCTTCACGGTCGGCACGCCGTCGTATTCGACGATGTCGGCGGTGGCGAAGGTTTCCGACCAGTTTTCCGGCAGGTAGGAGCCGGTGCCGATCAGGTCGATCGGCGCGCCGACGTCGGCCATCACCTTGCACTTCTGCCAGTTGAAGCCCGAGGACGCGACGATCCGCGCCTTGGGAAAGCCGGCGCGATCGAGCGATTCGCGCAAATGGAAGATCGCCGCCGCCGAGACCCCCGTGCCGGTCAGGTAACGAAGTTCAACGTCGCTACGATAGCGCCGGATCGCCAGCGGCGCGTGGCGTTCGAGCACGGCGTAGGATTCCTGTGGCCCGAGCCCTTCGATGAAGCGCCCACCGTGGGTGTCGATCCGGAACGCAAGCTTTCCCGCCGCCGCCATGTCGGGAAAACGGCGGCATACGTCGAGGGCATCGGACACTTCCTTGCCGTAGTAATCGACCAGCACGGTCATGTTTTCGCCCGGATAGGTTTCGGCGTACATCTCGGCAGCGCGGAGCGTCGAGCCCGCGTAACCGACCAGCGCGTGCGGCATGGTGCCCATGCCCCGTTCGCGGCCGAAATAATGCGCGGTCGCGTCGTTGGCGTTGCCGACGAAAACGATGGCGCCGTTCTGCGCCTTGGCCGCCGCCGTGCCGACGGAGGCGGCGTAGGCCATCATGTCAGCCATGTCGATGCCGGCGCAGTGACGCGCATCCATCGCCATGAATTTCACCTCCGGCAGATCGACGCACATGGTGAAGGCGTTGTAGGCGGCAACGCAGGTCGGCCCCAGCTTTTGCAAATAGATGGTTTCGAGATCGACCAGATGGAAGAACGACCCGGCGACGTACATCAAGGGTTCGCCGGCGCCGACCCAGTCGCCTTCCTTGTAATTCAACCGAATGTCGATACCGATGCCGCGCGCCGAGGCCGCCGATTGGATCCATTCGACCGCGAGCCGGGGCGCGAACACCACCGGGCGGCGCATGAAGACGGCATAGGTGACGGACTTGTCGCCGAAGCGCCCGACGATTTCCTTGCTGCGCAGGAAGTAATGATCGGTGTGGCGGGCGATGTCGTCCGGGTGAGGACGCGGAATTATGTCGTCCGGATGAGGGCGCGCCACGGCTTCGGTAGGCGGCGGCGGGTTCGTGTTTTTCGGCGGGCCGGCCATGGCGAATGGGTTCCGGCTTGCCCGTCGCGCCTCAGGACGAGGCGGCGACGGCGGCACCGTGCGTCGCGACGCGTTCCTGCTTCAAGGCTTCCGCCACCAGGAACGCGAGTTCGAGCGCCTGCTGGGCGTTCAGGCGCGGATCGCAGTGGGTGTGATAGCGGTCCTGCAGGTTGGCTTCGGTGATCGCCTGGGCGCCGCCGACGCATTCGGTGACGTCCTGGCCGGTCATTTCGAAATGAACGCCGCCCGCATACGTGCCTTCGGCCCGATGCACGGCGAAGAAGCCCTGCACCTCGGCCAGGATGCGATCGACGTGGCGCGTCTTGTAGCCGGTGCTGCTGCTGACCGTATTGCCGTGCATGGGATCGCAGACCCAGACGATCTTTTTGCCTTCGCGTTCGGCCGCACGCACCAGCGGCGGCAGCAGGCGTTCGACCTTGTCCGCGCCCATGCGGGCGATGATCGTCAGCCGCCCGGCTTCGTTCGCCGGATTCAGAATGTCGATCAGGCGCAGCATCTGGTCGGGTTCCGTCGAGGGGCCCGCCTTGAAGGCGAGCGGATTGGAGATGCCGCGCATGAATTCGACGTGGGCGTTGTCGAGCTGGCGCGTGCGATCGCCGATCCACAGCATGTGCGCGGACGTGTCGTACCAATCGCCCGACGTCGAATCGACACGGGTCATTGCTTCCTCGAAGTTCAGCAGCAAGGCTTCGTGCGAGGTGTAGAAATCGGTTTCGCGGATTTGCGGCGTGGTTTCCGAGGTCAGCCCGCACGCGGCCATGAAAGCCAGCGTTTCGTCCAGACGATCGGCCAGATCCTTGTAGCGCGCGCCCTGCGGGCTGTCGGCGACGAAGCCGAGCGTCCACTGATGCACCTTGTGCAGGTCCGCATAGCCGCCCTGCGCGAACGCTCGCAGCAGGTTCAGCGTCGCGGCCGACTGGTTGTAGGCCTGGATCATGCGCTTCGGATCGGGCACGCGGGCCTCGGCCGTGAACTCGGGGCCATTGACCATGTCGCCGCGATAGCTGTCCAGCGTCACGCCGCCGATGGTTTCGGTCGGCGCCGAGCGCGGCTTGGCGAACTGGCCGGCCATGCGCCCGACCTTCACGATCGGGCACGCGGCGCCGAACGTCAGCACCACCGCCATCTGCAGCAGCACGCGGAAGGTGTCGCGAATGTTGTTGGGGTGGAATTCGGCGAAGCTTTCCGCGCAGTCGCCGCCCTGAAGCAGGAAAGCCTGTCCGGCCTGCACGCGCGCCAGCGCGGCCTTGAGACTCCGCGCCTCGCCGGCGAACACCAGCGGCGGATAGCGCCTGAGTTCGGTCTCGGCGGCGGCCAACGCCGCCGGGTCCCGGTATTCGGGCATCTGCAGCGCAGACTTCTTGCGCCAGATATCGGGCGTCCAGTCCTTGGCCGTGGTTTTCACCATGATCTTCAAACTCTCAAGGTTTCTAGGGGGGTTCGCGGGACCCGGGCCCCCGGAAAGGCCAGAGATATAAGCCCGATCGGCCGACTTTTCCACAGGAAATCCGGCCTCGGCCGTCGACGAGCGGGCAACGGCGCGGCCTTCGCGCCGGCGCATCGCCCCTGTCGCGGCCCGGATCGGGCCGTTACTCTTTCCCATGGATGGCGGCTCTAAACCCACGAAGGAGCGATGACAATGATTCGATTGATCGGAATTTCCGGAAGCCTTCGCGCCGCATCGTTCAATGCGGCCTTGTTGCGCGCCGCGGCGACGATGGTCCCCGAAGGCACGACGATGGCCGTCGAGACGATCCGCGGCATTCCGCTGTACGACGCCGACGTGGAAGCCGCCGACGGCATCCCGCCGGCCGCCGCCGCGCTGAAGGACAAGATGGCCGCCGCCGATGGCATCGTGCTGGCCACGCCGGAATAGAACAATTCGATCCCCGGCGTTTTCAAGAACGCGATCGACTGGCTGAGCCGGCCGCCGGAGGACATCAAGCGGGTGTTCCGCGGCAAGCCCGTCGCCCTGATCGGCGCGACGCCGAGCGGGTTCGGCACGATTCTCAGCCAGGACGCGTGGCTTTCCACATTGCGGTTCCTGGGCACGGACCTGTGGTGTGCCGAGCGCCTTCTGGTATCGAAAGCGCACACGGCCTTCGACGGCGAGGGCGCGCTGACGGACGACGCCGTGCGCGAACAGCTTCGCAAGTTCGTTCACGGATTCGTCGGTTTCGTGCGTCGGCCCAAGGCGTAAATCGCTAGGCGCTCTTCTTCGCCGCTTCGCCGTGGTCCGGCAGGGGTTCGCGCATGGTGACGAATTCCTCGGCCGCGGTCGGGTGAATGCCGACGGTGGCGTCGAACTGCGCCTTGGTCGCCTTGCACTTGATGGCGATGCCGAGGCCTTGGACGATTTCGGGCGCGTCGGCGCCGACCATGTGAACGCCCAGCACCCGGTCGGTCTTGGCGTCGACCACCAGCTTCATCAGCGTCTTTTCGTCGCGGCCGGAAAGGGTGTGCTTCATCGGCCGGAAACGCGACACGAAGATGCGCACCGGCCCCTTCGCGCGCGCCTGGGCCTCGGTCAACCCCACGGTGGCGATCGGCGGCTGGCTGAACACCGCCGACGGAATGTTTTCGTGATCGACGGCCACGCGGCGGCGGCCGAACAGCGTTTCCGCGACCGCCGCGCCCTCGGCGATGGCGACCGGCGTCAGGTTGACCCGGTCGGTGACGTCGCCGACCGCGTAGACGTTGCGCACCGAGGTGCGCGAATAACGATCCACCTTGACGGCGCCCTTGTCGTCCAGCGCGACGCCAATTTCGGCCAGGCCCAGACCCTTGGTGTTGGCCGTGCGGCCCATCGCGTTCATGACAATATCCGACTCGATCGTTTCAGCGCCGTCCAGCAGCACCGAATACCCGGCTGCGGTCTTTTCGAGCGACCGCAGCTTGGCTTCGCGTTTGATGACGACGCCCTTCTTTTCCATTTCGTGAGCGAGCGCCTCGCGCACGTCCTCGTCGAAACCGCGGAGCACGTTGCCGGCGCGGATGACGATGGTGACCTTGGCACCCAGCGCGGCGAAGATGCCGGCGAATTCGACCGCGATGTAGCCGCCGCCCAGGATGACGACGCGGCCCGGCAGCGACGGCAGATCGAGCGCCTCGTTGGACGTGATGGCGTGGTCGATGCCCGGTATGCCGGGGCGGCTGGGCCAGCCGCCGACGGCGATCAACAGATGTTCCGCCGTGATCGCCTTGCCGCCGACCTCGACCGTATGCGGATCGATGAGCCGGGCACGGCCTTCGATCAGGTTCGCGCCGGAATCGCGCAGGATGCGGCGATAGATGCCCTCGAGCCGGTCGAGCTCGCGGTTCTTGTTGGCGATCAGCGCGCCCCAATCGAACGTCGCCTGCCCCGGCGTCCAGCCGAAGCCCTTGGCGTCCTCGAAGTCCTCGGCGAAATGCGCACCCATGACCAGCAGCTTTTTCGGCACGCAACCACGCATGACGCAGGTGCCGCCGATGCGGGATTCCTCGATCACCGCGACGCGAGCGCCCTTGGCCGCCGACATGCGTGAGGCGCGCACGCCGCCCGACCCGGCGCCGATGACGATGAGATCGTGGTCGTATTGCTTCTTGGGCATGGGGAAATTCCGAAGTTGGGGAGCCGATCGCCGGGAGCGACTTACCTTATATATAGGTCGGCGTCCCCAAAAACGGAACCCGCGCCACGAAGGTCCTAAAGCCCCTTCAGCCAGGCGACGATCTTGTCGCCGCCGGTATCCGGCGTATCCATATGACCGCCGGGAACGACGACATACGCGTTCTTGGGATGCGGCGGAACGCGTCCGAAGACGTAGCCCTCGCCACGCTGGAGGACGCGATCCTGCTCGCCGACCACCCACAGGAACGCGGCGCCGGGTTTCAACCGGGCGGCGTTCCTGGGCATCACGGCCGGGCCGTCCGGGTCGAACCAACTGACGTAGATTCGGGCGCGGAGGATGCGCGGAGAATAATCGCCCTGATTGATGTCGCCGACCGAAACGGTCTCTTCGCCTTTGCCGGCGGCGACAAGTTCCTTGGCTTTGGCGACGTCCTTGCCGAGCTTGCGCCGAAAGAATTGGTTCTCCGGCGCGTGCCCCGGCGCGATGGCGACGACGGCGGCGAGACCGTCGCGCCTTGCGCCGTATCCGATCGCCGCGTTCGCACCCATCGATTGGCCGGCGACGACGATCCGGGTCGCGCCCTTGGCTTTCAGCTTGGCGACGGCGGCGTCGATTTCGGCCATGGATTCTTCGTAATCGCGATCGTAAATTCGGGTTCGCGACCACGGCATTTCCGGCGCTTCGACCAGAAAGCCGGCCGCCGACAGCTTGCCCGCAAGGCCGTCGATCGCGACCCCGGGCCGGCCACCCTTGCCGTGCATCAGCACGACGCCGATCTTATCCGCCGCGAAAGAAAACGAACCCGAATACGCCCACACCAGCAACGCCAGGATAGCCACCCTGGCGAAACCGACCGACCGCATGACCGTGGCTCCTTTGCGAAAAACGCCGGGCGACCCGATGCCGCCCGGCGCCGATACGAAGCGACGAGCGACTTCTACTGAATGCCGCCCATGCAGAGGTATTTGATCTCGAGGAATTCGTCGATGCCGTACTTGGAACCCTCGCGGCCGAGCCCGGATTCCTTCATGCCGCCGAACGGCGCCGAATCGACCGCGATGACGCCTTCGTTGATGCCGACGAGGCCGTATTCCAGTCCTTCCGCCACGCGCCAGACGCGGCCGATGTCGCGCGAATAGAAATACGCGGCGAGGCCGTAGGGCGTGTCGTTCGCTTTCTTCACCACTTCGTCGTCGGTCTTGAAGCGATAGAGCGGCGCCACGGGACCGAACACCTCGTTCGAGAAGATGTCCATGTCGTCGGTGACGTCGGCCAGGATGGTCGGTTCGTAGAACGTACCGCCGAGCGCATGGCGCTTGCCGCCCGTGATGACGCGCGCGCCCTTCTTTTTCGCGTCCTCGACCAGCATTTCGACCTTGGCGAGCGCGTCCGTGTTTATGAGCGGTCCCTGATGCGTTTCGCCCTTGAGGCCGTCGCCGACTTTCAGCGCCGACACCGCCTGCGCCATGCGCGCGGCGAATTCGTCGTAGACCGCGTCCTGCACGTAGATGCGGTTGGCGCAGACGCAGGTCTGGCCGGTGTTGCGGTATTTCGACGCCATCGCGCCCGTCACCGCCTTGTCCATGTCGGCATCGTCGAAAACGATGAACGGCGCATTGCCGCCCAATTCGAGCGACACCTTCTTCACCGTGTCGGCGCACTGGCGCATCAGCAGCTTGCCGACCTCGGTCGAACCGGTGAACGAGAACTTGCGCACCTTCGGATTGCCGGTCAGTTCCTTGCCGATCGCCGGCGCGTCGCCGGAAATGATGTTGATGACGCCCTTGGGGAAGCCCGCGCGCTCGGCGAGCTCGGCCAGCGCGAACGCCGAATAGGGCGTGTCCTCGGCCGGCTTGATGACGACGGTGCAGCCCGCCGCCAGCGCCGGGGCGCACTTGCGCGTGATCATCGCGTTCGGGAAGTTCCACGGCGTGATCGCGGCCACGACGCCGACCGGCTGTTTCACCACCACCAGGCGGCGATCCGCCATGTGGGTCGGGATCGTGTCGCCGTAGATGCGCTTGCCTTCCTCGGCGTACCACTCGATGAACGACGCGCCGTAGCCGACCTCGGCCTTCGATTCGGCCAAGGGCTTGCCCTGTTCGGCGGTCATGATGACGGCGAGGTCCGCGGTCGCCGCCAGGATCAGGTCATGCCACTTGCGCAGGATCGCGGCCCGCTGCTTCGCCGTGCGGGCGCTCCATTCCGGAAACGCCGCGGCGGCGGCGTCGATGGCGCGCTGCGCCTCCTTCTTGCCCATGTCGGGCGCGGTGCCGAGCTTGGAGCCGTCGGCGGGATTGGAGACGTCGAAAGTCTTGCCGCCGTCGGCGTCGGCCCAGGCGCCGTCGATATAGCACTGCTGGCGGAAAAGCTTGGGGTCGTTCAGTTGCATGGCATCCTCTCGAGCATTGGGCATTGTCCGCGCGGAACGCGCGCACAGCGGTTGGTGACGAAGTATATGGCCTATGGGCCGGGCTGTTAATCCTTCCGAGCGGCCTGCATTTCCGACAAAGCGCGGGCGATGGCGGCTAACACGCCCGGCCAGTCGCCCGCCGATTTTTGCCGAAACAGGCGAGTCTTCGGATACCACGGGGAATCGGTGCGCGCCAACTGCCAACGCCAGTCCGACATATGGGCCAGCGCCACCCATACCGGACGGCCGAGCGCGCCGGCCAGATGGCCAATGGAGGAATCCGCCGTGACGACGAGATCGAGCGACATGAGAATCGCGGGCGTATCGGAGAACGGTTCCGCGTCGACGCCGTCGAAGCTTTCGATTTTTGCGTCCGGCAGGGCCGCCAATTGATCGAGGCCGATCTTCTGTTGCAGGCTGATGAGCCGCACGTTCGGCACCTCGGCAAGCGCCAAGAAATGGCGCAAGGGAATCGAGCGCATGCGGTCGGCGCCATAGCTCTTGCTGCCCTGCCAAACGATCACGACGCGAATGCCTTCCTTGCCAATACGGGCGCGCCAACGTTCGATTTTTTCTTTATCGACGGAAAGATAGGGAATATTGGCGGGTACGGTGTCGAGCGTGGTGCCGAATGCGCCCGGCAACCCCATGAGCGGCAGATGATAGTCGAACGGCGGCGGAGGCTCGCCGTCGGCGACGACATGTGCCACGCCGGCGAGTCCGCCGATCACGGCGCGGACGGTCTTCGGCATGTCGAGGATCACCTTCGCCCCGCGCGCCGCCAGGAGCGGCACGTAGCGGAGCATCATGATGTTGTCGCCGATGCCCTGTTCGGCATGCAGCAGGATCGTCTTGCCGGCGATGTCGCCGCCGTCCCACAGCGGCTGGGAAAACCGCCCGGCACGGCTTTCGGGCAAGCGGAGCCGCCATTCGAGCTCCTTCCAGCCGCGAGCGTAGTCGCCTTCGACCAGATGGATCAGCGCCTTGTTCATGTGGGCACGGGGAAGGTCGGGATTGATCGCCAGCGCCTTTTCCGTCGCCGCCCAGGCTTTCTTCATGTCGCCTTGCTCATAATGCGCGGTGCCGATGTTGACGTGGACCTCGGCAAGATTGGGGTCGATGGCGAGCGCCCGCTCGTAGACGGTCAGGGCCTCGGCAGTCCGGCCCTGCGCGTTCAAGGCAATCCCCAGGTTCGACAGACTGGGAGCGTCGTTCGGGTCGATGGCGAGCGCGCGGCGATAGGCGGATTCGGCGTCGGCGTGATGGGTCTGCTGGCGCAACGCGTTGCCGAGGCCGCAATGCGCCGCCACCAAATGCGGCGCCGATGCGATGGCGCGGCGAAAATGCCCGATCGCATCGTCGGTTCGATACCCTGCCAGCAGCAAATTGGCGAGATTCGTGCGGGCCTCGGCGTGACCCGCATCGATGGCGATCGCGCGGGCATAGCTTTGCTCGGCGTCGGCCAAGCGCCCCAAGGCCTCGAGCGCAGCGCCCAGGTTCGAATAGGCGTCGGCGTTCGACGGATCGAGCGCGATGGCGCGATGGTAACTTGCCTCGGCGTCTTCGTACCGGCCCACGGCGCGCAGGGCTTCGCCGAAATTGTTATGCCAGTCGGCACGGCCGTCGCGCGCGACGGCACGCCCGATCAGATCGACGGCGGCGGCCGCATTGCCCTGTTGGAGCGAAAGGACGCCGAACAGATGCAGCGCTTCGGCGTTGCCGGGGTCGCGTTCCAAGATACGCTTATAAAACGCCGCGGCATCGTTCAGACGGCCGGCGCTGTGATGCGCGAAGCCGGCGGCCAAATCTTCCCTCGATTGGGTGTCCGTGGCGTTGTTTCGCGGCTTCATGCCAAATCCGGTTTCGCCGTCGGCGCGTCAAAGATTCGCGTAGGCGCGTTCGAAGCCGAAGCGTCCCTTGAACATGACGTTGAAGCTGACGCTCATGCGCTCGTGGTCGGACGCGTTCGCCTGTACCCGATGGGTCAGCCACGACGGAAACAGAACCATGTCGCCGACCTGGGGTGGAATCTCGAAGCTGTGGGTGTTGAAATCGGTCGGCGCCTTGATGTATGGTATCAGCACCTTCACCTGCGGACGCGGATCGTCGAACACGATGCGGCCGCAGTTGTCCTGCGCCTTGGCGTAATAGACGCCGGATAGATAGTTGTTCGGATGAACGTGGGCCTTGTGCGAATAGCCTCGGACCGAAACGTTGAACCACAGGCTGGTCAGATAGAAGGTTTCGTATTGGCATTTCAGGAAGTCGAACACGTTCTTCGCCGCGTCGATCGCCAGCGCGTTGAATTCGGCGAATTCGTTCATGGTATGCAGGTCGTCGCGGGATTGAATGTGGTCCTTGGGTCCTCCCCTCTGGGCAATCGACACGGCGTCGATGCCCTCGGCGGCGCGGAATTTCTCGACGACTTCCAGCAGGCGGCGGTTGAAGTTTTCATGGTCGGCGACGCGAAAGACCCAGATCGGGGTCGGAAAGCATCCCTGCACGTTCATTTCGGCAAACATCGGCGGCGTTCCGGGCTGTCTGATGCGGGCCCGGACCCTAACATGGCCGGTCGAAGGCGCACAACGCGCGGCCCCGATTGACCTTGCGGCCGCTGGAAGGGCCACTATTGCCGAACGGCCCCTCATGGAACGGCAAAAGGCGGGACCTCATGACGTCGCACAAGGTCAATCGGCGCCAGGCAATGCTGGGCGCGACGGCGCTGGTGGCGGGCACGATGCTGCCGGATTTCGCCTTCGGCAGCGCCGCCGTTCGCACCTTCGCGCTGAACCCGGGACCGGCGCGGCGGAATCTGGCCGGCGCCGGCTTTCCCGATACCGATGTCTGGGCTTACGACGGCCGGGTGCCGGGACCGACGATCCGGCTGAAGCAGGGCGCGCCGGCGAAAATCCTGGTCAAAAACGGCCTTGCCGAACCGACCACGGTGCACTGGCACGGAATCCGGCTGCCCAACGCCATGGACGGCGTGCCGCATTTGACCCAGGCGCCGATCGAGCCCGGCGGCACCTTCGCCTATGAATTCACGCCACCCGATGCCGGCACCTATTGGTACCACTCGCACTTCAACAGCGCCGAACAGATCGGCCGCGGCCTTTACGGCCCGCTGATCGTCGAGGAGCCCGACCCGCCCGAGGTCGACCGTGATCTTGTTTGGGTGCTGGACGACTGGCGGCTTGGCAAGGACGGCACCATTGCCGGCAATTTCGCCAGTGTCATGGACATGAGCCATGCCGGACGGCTGGGCAATACGGTGACGATCAACGGCCAACGGCCGGAAACCGTCGCCGTGCGGTCCGGCGAACGGATCCGGCTGCGCCTGATCAACGCCGCCAACGCCCGGGTTTTCGGCCTGGAATTCGGGCCCTTGGCCCCCGTCGCTATCGCCCGGGACGGCCATCCGGTCGACCCCCAAGTGGCCGAGAGCGACCGCATCGTCATCGCCCCGGCGCAGCGGATCGACCTGATCCTCGACATGACCGGCAAGCCGGGCGACAGGGTCGAGATCGCCGACGCCTATTACGGCCAGAACCGCCGCTTTTCGGTGGTCGCCCTGGCCTACGGACCGGAACCTTTACGCGGGCGCCCTTTGGGCCCGCCCCGACGGCTGGCCGTCAATCCGCTGCCGGAACCGGACATCGGCACGGCGACGCGACATAAGGTGATCTTGGACGGCGGCATGCACGCCCGCATGGAAAGCGCGGTGCTGGACGGTAAACCCCTCGACCTGCGCACCCTGTTCCGCGCCGGCAAGATGTGGGCGATCAACGGCCAGGTCGCCGGCACCGACCACAGCCGCCACGGCCCCGCCTTCGTCACCGCCAAACGCGGCCAGACGGTAGTACTGGCGATCGAAAACCATTCGATCTGGGAACATCCGATGCATTTGCACGGGTTTGCCTTTCGGGTGCTTTCGCAGAACGGCGAGGCCAGGCCAGGCCGCCCCTGGCTGGATACGATCCTGATCGGCCCCGAAGGCAAAGCCGAGGTCGCTTTCGTCGCCGATACGTCCGGCGACTGGCTGTTCCACTGTCACGTGCTGGAACACCATCTGGCCGGAATGGGCGCCGTGCTGCGGGTCGACTGAGCCACGATCTTTCGTTCCCCTGCCCTTATCCAAATTTTCGCACCGTCCGATCCGCCGACGAACGCGCGACGCTCCCTAATTACCGTTATTAGAATCGAATTCCTAATTTTATGGATTTATATTTTTTACCGCGCTTTTACATATTATAAGCTGTTGCAAATTTATCGGTTTAAAGACAAGAACGATAGGGTACTTTCGTTTAAACATGGCTTTATTAAATGGTTTTAAAAATTAGCGCTGGATTCCATCGGTACTCGCAACATTTTTCGCCAAAAACATCGACTTTTGATTTTGGCGAATACTTTCCAATTATTTCTCAGTGCCTTTAGTGAAAAATTATCGAATTAAATCAACGATATTTGAAAATTTCAAGGAACGCCGGTCTAAATAATTTGGGCTTGTGATCTTATGAAATGCTTGTTTTATTCCATTCGTTCGCCAATCCGGCATGCGTCGCGCGCTTTCGGAGCGGCGGTATGGCATTCGATCCCCCCCTCTGGCCCAGCCCCACGCCGGGTCTCGGGGCGGGTCGTTAGGAGTGGGTCGCGGCCGAGTTCATGGAATAATCCTGAGCCGGGCGTTTGGGAGACCCTTCTTCGGCGGGAAACTTCCCGCCTTCCCTTCCTCGAAAGGGGGCCCAGTGGGCCCCCTTCTTTTTGCCGCCGCCAATCCGGCGAACCGATTCCGTAGGAGGTTTTGTAGAATTTGATTCCTATATTAGAATATTTATCGCTTGATACCGCGCTCCATTTTTCCAATACGCGTTGCAAATATGTCGCGTTGAATTTTCGAATTAACCGTTTAGTGCATTGAAATTAAATTATTCTATGACCATCTGCCATGCCGATCTCCCTGTGCGTGACAAAAAAAAACCCATGCTGTGTGATTTTCGCTTTTGCCCGAATGCAATGTCCGTAAAATGCGGTGCCGGATGTTTTTCGGCACTCCTGGAAGCCTTTAAGTAGTGGCTTTTTGGGGGATTGAAAAAGAAAGTTGGCCGTTTATTAGGCTTCCGATCTTAAAGAAATCGGCTTTTTCGCGAAGGCATCGGTTTCCAGGAAACACGAAAGAAGGAGATACCGCGGTGAAATTCAGCAACCAACTCAAGGCAGGCGTCGCCGTTGCGGCCCTGTTCGCCTTCGCCGGTCCGGCGTCGGCGGCCGACGATTCGCTTTCGAGCGGTCAGTCGAAGGTCAAGCTCAAGATCTACGGCAAAATCAACAAGGCCATCATGTGGGCCGACGATGACGTTTCGTCGCGCGCCATGATCGTCGACAACGACGCCACCGGTTCGCGCTTCGGCATGATCGCCGACGCCCCGGTCAACGAAATGGTCTCGTTCGGCGCCAAGATGGAATACGAATTCCAGTCCAACGGCTCCAACGACATGACGTTGCACACCGGCGCCGGCGACACCGGCCAAGGCCAGACCAACTTCTCCGAACGCGTCGCCGAAGTTTCGATCGCGCACAAGACCCTCGGCAAGCTGTCGCTCGGCCAAGGCCCGACGGCCTCCGACGGCACGGCCGAAGTCGATCTGTCCGGTACCAGCGTCATCGCCAACTCGGTGTTCCTGGGCACGATCGGCTCGTCGATCCAGTTCCGCAACCCGAACAACACTGTCGCCGGTTCGGTCGGCAGCACGTTCACCAACCTGGACGGTCTCAGCCGCAACGATCGTCTCCGTTACGACAGCCCGTCGTTCGCGGGCTTCGCTCTCGCCACCAGCTACGTTTCGGGCGGCATGGGCGACGTGGCCTTGACCTACGGCGGTCAGTGGGGCCGCATCAAGGCGGCGGCGGCGGCCGGTTACTGGAACCAGTCCGGCACGTCGACCACGATCGAGAGCGGCTGGGACGGATCGGTCTCGTTGCTCGACGCCAGCGGCCTGAACTTCACCATGGCCGGCGGCAAGCGCAACCTCAAGTCCGGCAGCGCCAACCCCGACCCGAGCTTCGTTTGGGGCAAGGTCGGCTACATGGCGAAGATCTTCGGCGCCGGCACGACCAACTTCGCGGTCGATTACGGCAAGACCAGCGACTTCAACGGTCGCGCCACCGACGGCAAGACGTACGGCATCTCGGCGGTCCAGAACTTCGCGGACATCGGCGCCGACGCCTACATCACGTATCGCAACTTCGCGTACGATGCGGTGGCCGTGAACGCGGAAGACGTCCGCATCATCATGACCGGCCTGCAGGTCCAGTTCTAAGGATCGACAGACCGCGGACGGAACTTCGGTTCCGCCCAACGATGCTTCGACCGGGGCCCTTCGGGGCCCCGGTTTCTTTTTGCGCGCCCTCAAAGTTATTTACGATTCGCGCTCCGCGTTGGGAAATTCTTTGATTCGCGCTCCGCGCTGGGCGGGGCCCCGGTTTCTTTTGCGCCCCCTGAAGATTCTTGCGACTCACATCGATTAAGGGGGCCAAGCACTCACCCCAACCGCGTCATCACCGGGCCGCCGCGCCAGCGGCGAGACCCGGTGATCCATGACTTACACCGATACTACCTCGCTTATTAAACCGTGGATGGCCGGAACTCGCGCCTTCGGCGCGGCCCGGCATGACGGGGTGGGGAAATAGTCCACACCTTCGGTACAATCAGCCGTGGACGGCGCCCGGCGGTAGTTTCGTCCTGCGCTGTACAAGTATTGATCCGGCGATATTCGATATAATGTTTCTATTAATATATTGATTTTAAATGATTTTATGTATTTGTGCTTTTTTTATCACATAATTTTCCAAAACTGTTGCTTTTTTCCACTTTCGCCTTCCACCCGCCAACGGAAGTCTTAGAATGCCGCCTTCGAGAGGTCGACGGCTTTGCCTGTCACCGGCAAAACACCGAACGACTTCCGAGGAAGGGAATTCCCAAACGTCTTTCAACGGTGAAGGAGAATCTACTGTGAACATGAAAACCATGCTGAAGACCTCGGTCGCCGCCGCCGCCCTGTTCGCGGTCGCCGCCCCGGTCTCCGCGGCCGACAACATGTCGACCGGCCAGTCGAAGGTGAAGCTGCAAATCTACGGCAAGATCAACAAGGCCATCATGTGGGCCGACGACAACGTTTCGTCGCGCGCCATGGTTGTCGACAACGACGTCACCGGGTCGCGCTTCGGCATGATCGCCACCGCCCCGGTCAACGAGATGGTCACGTTCGGCGCCAAGATGGAATACGAATTCCAGTCCAACGGCTCCAACGACATGACGTTGCACACCGGCGCCGGCGACACCGGCCAAGGCCAGACCAACTTCTCCGAACGCGTCGCCGAAGTTTCGATCGCGCACAAGACCCTCGGCAAGCTGTCGCTCGGCCAAGGCCCGACGGCCTCCGACGGCACGGCCGAAGTCGATCTGTCCGGTACCAGCGTCATCGCCAACTCGGTGTTCCTGGGCACGATCGGCTCGTCGATCCAGTTCCGCAACCCGAACAACACTGTCGCCGGTTCGGTCGGCAGCACGTTCACCAACCTGGACGGTCTCAGCCGCAACGATCGTCTCCGTTACGACAGCCCGTCGTTCGCGGGCTTCGCTCTCGCCACCAGCTACGTTTCGGGCGGCATGGGCGACGTGGCCTTGACCTACGGCGGTCAGTGGGGCCGCATCAAGGCGGCGGCGGCGGCCGGTTACTGGAACCAGTCCGGCACGTCGACCACGATCGAGAGCGGCTGGGACGGATCGGTCTCGTTGCTCGACGCCAGCGGCCTGAACTTCACCATGGCCGGCGGCAAGCGCAACCTCAAGTCCGGCAGCGCCAACCCCGACCCGAGCTTCGTTTGGGGCAAGGTCGGCTACATGGCGAAGATCTTCGGCGCCGGCACGACCAACTTCGCGGTCGATTACGGCAAGACCAGCGACTTCAACGGTCGCGCCACCGACGGCAAGACGTACGGCATCTCGGCGGTCCAGAACTTCGCGGACATCGGCGCCGACGCCTACATCACGTATCGCAACTTCGCGTACGATGCGGTGGCCGTGAACGCGGAAGACGTCCGCATCATCATGACCGGCCTGCAGGTCCAGTTCTAAGGATCGACAGACCGCGGACGGAACTTCGGTTCCGCCCAACGATGCTTCGACCGGGGCCCTTCGGGGCCCCGGTTTCTTTTTGCGCGCCCTCAAAGTTATTTACGATTCGCGCTCCGCGCTGGGACCCCGGTTTCCTTTTGGGCCCCCTCGATCTTTCGTGGACCCGGCGAATCCGCTATCAATCGCCCATGAATCGCAAACAACGCCGCGCGGCGAATAAGGGCGCGCACGTCGGCAAGACCGTCTCGCCGAACCTGGAGCTGGCGTTCGCGGACGCGGTGCGGCATTTCCAGGCCGGGCGGGCGGCGCAAGCCGCCGAAGCCCTGGCGCCGGTCGTCCGGGCAATGCCCGATTCGCCCGACGTCCTGACGCTCGAAGGATTTATCGCCCTCGAATCCGGGCAACCGGATAGGGCGGCGGCGGCGTTCCGCCGCGCGCTGGAATTCGCCCCCGGCGACCCCGGCACCTTGAACAACCTCGGCAACGCGCTCAGGCAGGCGGGCAGGCTGGAAGAGGCCGCCGAGGCCTATCGGGAAAGCCTGCGGCAGCGCCCGGGGCATGCGGACACCGCCTTCAATCTGGGGGTATCGCTGGAAGAGCTCGCCGACTGGATCGGCGCCGAGTCCGCCTATCGCGAATCGCTGGCGGCGGCACCCGCCGATCCCGCCGCCACGCTGAATCTGGGGCGCGTCCTGCTGGAACAACGCCGGCTCGACGAGGCCCTGCCGGTCTGCGAACGCGCCGCCGCGCTCGATCCGAAAAGCGCCGACGCTCACGGCAATCTCGCGCGCGCCGCGTCCAGCCTGGGCCTGATCGACCGGGCCGAGGCCGCGGCGTTGCGGGCGGTCGCGATCGACGCCGATCACGCGACCGGGCGCCAGGCCCTCGGCATGATTCACTTCCTGCGCGGGCGCTGGACCGAGGCTTGGCGGGAATACGAGACCCGGTGGCGGACCGAGATCCGCACCACGGAACGCCCGTTCCGCCAGCCGGTCTGGGCGGGCGAGCCGCTCGCCGGCACAAAGATTCTGATCTGGGGCGAACAGGGCGTCGGCGACGAAATTCTCTTCGGCGGCATGGTGCCCGACACGATCGCCGCGGCAGACCGAGTCGTTCTGGAGTGCGACGGCAGGCTGCTCGCCCTTTTTCGCCGCTCGTTCCCGGACGCCGCATGCGTGGCGCGAAGCGATCCGCCGGCCGCGGAAACTCTGGCCGACGACATCGACTTCCAGGTCCCGATCGGCAGCCTGGGCCAATGGCTGCGCCGAGACGAGAATGCTTTTCCGCGGCGGCCGTCGTTTTTGGTCGCGGATCGGGCCTTGCAAGACCGACTCTCGGAACGGTACCGGGACGGCACGAAGGATCGATTGATCGGCGTGTCGTGGGCCAGCGTCGGCCCGGACAAATCGATGCCGATCGAATCTCTGGCGCCGTTATTCGAAGTCCCGGGCCTTCGCTTCGTCGATCTTCAATACGGCGACTGGCAGGACGCGCGCGCGGCGTTCGAGCGCGCGACCGGCAAGCGCCTGATCCACGACGACACCGTCGACCCGCTCGGCGATCTCGACCCGTTCGCCGCGCAGGTCGCGGCCATGGACTTGGTCGTGTCGATTTCCAGCACGGCGGTCCACATGGCCGGCGCGTTGGGCGTCCCGGCGTGGGTCATGCTGCCGACGATGCCGATGTGGCGCTGGGGATGGGAACGGGACGACAGCCCGTGGTACCCGAGCGTGCGCCTGTTCCGGCAACGGCGAAGCGGCGATTGGGCCGATGTGGTGGCCAGGATCAAGACGCGGCTCGTCGAATTCGCGTCCGGGCGTAAGTGAACTAGATACTCTTGTCGCGCGGCGTCGATTTCGGCTCCGGCTTCGACTCCATGCGCCGCATCATCTCGTCGAGCATCTTCTTCGCCTGTTCGACCTTGTCGGCGACCCAGGGGCGCGCGGTTTCGTAGCCGGCTTGAACGTCGCAGGCGAGGTATTCGACCGAGCAATGGGCGACGCATTTCGCGCGATCCAGCGTGTCGGGCTTGAATTTGGATTCGCACGCCGATTCGCAGACGTCGTTGGCGGCGGCGCATTCGATACTGCCGACGCCCTTGGCCGGATCGGCGGCGAAGGCCGGAAAGGCAACCGCGATCGCGACGAGAAAAGCGAAAATCTGTTTCATGGCAGGTTCCCCCTGTGGATCGCTACCGTGAATTATAACCCGGATAGGGGCAAGAATATGGCGCCCGAAGGCGCGATCTAACTCATTCAACCGTAACGCTTTTCGCCAGATTTCGCGGCTGGTCGACGTCAGTGCCCTTGACGACCGCGACATGGTAGGCGAGCAGTTGCACCGGAATCGCGTAGAGGATCGGCGCCACCACCGACGACACCTCCGGCAGCACCACGGTAGCGCGCGCCAGCCCGGTCAGGCGCTTCGCCCCCTTGGCGTCGGAGAAGAAAATCACCCGGCCGCCGCGCGCCGCGACTTCTTCCAGGTTCGACGCCGTCTTGTCGAACAGCGCGTCCGACGGCGCGATGACGATGACCGGCACGCTGTCGTCGATCAGCGCGATCGGCCCGTGCTTCATTTCGCCGGCGGCGTAGCCTTCGGCGTGGATGTAGGAAATTTCCTTGAGCTTCAGCGCGCCCTCAAGGGCGATCGGATAGCTGGTGCCGCGACCGAGATAAAGCACGTCGCGAGCTTCGGCGATCGATTGGGCGAGCACCTTGAGCGCCTCGTCGTGCTTCAGGACTTCCGCCGCGCGCGCCGGCACCTCGGTCAAGGCCTCGACCAGGCCGGCCTCGGCCTTGGCGTCGATCGCGCCCCGGGCGCGCGCCAGCGCCACGGTCAGGCAAGCCAGCACGGTCAACTGAGTGGTGAAGGCCTTGGTCGACGCGACGCCGACCTCGGGCCCGGCGTTGGTCGGCAGCACCGCGTCCGATTCCCGCGCGATCGAACTTTCCGGCACGTTGACCAGCGAGAGAATCTTCTGCCCCTTGGATTTGGCGTAGCGCAGCGCCGCCAGGGTGTCGGCGGTTTCGCCGGACTGCGAGACGAAGATCGCCAGCCCGCCGTCCGGCAGGTTGGCGCCGCGATAGCGGAACTCAGAGGCAATATCGACCTCGGTCGCGATCCCGGCGATGGATTCCAGCCAATAACGCGCCACCATGCAGGCGTAATACGACGTGCCGCAGGCGACCAGCGTGACGCGCGAAATCGAGGCGAGGTCGAACGGCATGCCGGGCAGCGTCACGGTGCGCGACGCCGGGTTGACGAAGCTGGCGAGCGTGTCGCCGATCACCTGGGGCTGTTCGTAGATTTCCTTCAACATGAAATGGGCGTAGCCGCCCTTGCCGATGGTCGCGCCCGACAGCGCCGTCAGCTTCACCGGCCGATTGACGCGGTTGTCTTCGGCGTCGAATACGTCGAGACCGTCGCGGCGGATCGCCGCCCAGTCGCCGTCTTCGAGATAAAGGATCTTCTGCGTCAACGGCGCCAAAGCCAAAGCATCGGAACCGAGATACATTTCGCCGTCGCCGAAACCGATCGCCAGCGGGCTGCCGCGCCGGGCAGCGATCATCAAGTCGTGCTCGCCGGCGAAGACGATGCCAAGGGCGAACGCCCCTTCCAGCCGCTTCAGGGTTTCGGCCGTCGCCTCGAGCGGGCTCTTGCCTTGCTCCAGATAGCGGGTAATCAGGTGGACGACGACCTCGGTGTCCGTGTCGGAAGCGAGTTTACGACCTTCCTCGGTCAGTTCCGCGCGCAGTTCGCGGTAGTTCTCGATGATGCCGTTGTGCACCACAGCGGCGCGGTCGGTCGCGTGCGGGTGCGCGTTCTTTTCGTTGGGCACGCCGTGGGTCGCCCAACGGGTGTGGCCGATGCCGATGGTGCCGCCGATCGGATCGCGACCAAGCAAATTATCCAGATTCTGGAGTTTGCCCTCGGCGCGGCGGCGCTCGATCCGCCCGTTCACCAAGGTCGCGATGCCGGCGGAATCGTAGCCGCGATATTCGAGACGGCGCAGGCCGTCGATCAGCAGGGGCGCGACCGGGTTCTTGCCGACGATGCCGATGATGCCGCACATGCCGCCGTCAGCCCTCCTTCCTCGGTTTGGTGGATTTCTTCAGCGTAGCGGAACGGCGTGTCCGCGCTGTCCAATCCGAGACTTCCTTCTGCGGCGCGCGGGTGATCGCCAGGGCACCTTCGGCGACGTTGCGGGAAATGACGCTGCCGGCGCCGACGGTCGCGTTCGCACCGACCGTTACCGGTGCGACCAGCGCCGTGTTCGAGCCGATGAAAGCGCCGGCGCCGATGGTCGTCCGGTGCTTGGCGACGCCGTCGTAGTTGCAAGTGATGGTGCCGGCGCCGATGTTGGCTCCGGGCCCGACGTCGGAGTCGCCGACATAGGAAAGATGATTGGCCTTGGCGCCTTCGCCCATCACGGCATTCTTGATTTCGACGAAATTGCCGACATGGGCGTTCTTGGAAATCCGCGTGCCGGGCCGAAGCCGGGCGAACGGGCCGACGACGGCGCCCGATTCGATACGGGCGCCCTCGATATGGCAGAACGCGCGGATGTTGACGCCGTCGCCGACCGTCACGCCTGGGCCGAAGAAAACATTGGGGCCGACGACGACGTCCTTCCCCAGCCGCGTGTCGGCGGACAGCCATACGGTTTCCGGGGCGATCAGCGTCGCACCCCCGTCCATCGCCGCGCCGCGCAATCGCGCCTGCAGCGCCGCCTCGGCGGCGGCCAGTTCGGCGCGGGAGTTGACACCGAGAAATTCGTCGGACGGCCCTTCGACGGCGGCCGCGCGGCGTCCCATCCGCCGGGCGATCGCGACCGTCTCGGTCAGGTAGTATTCCTTCTTCGCGTTCTTGTTGCCGACCTTGGCCAGAAGGTGGAACAGCCCCCGTCCGTCGAACGCCATGGCGCCGGAGTTGCAAAAATCGATCCGGCGTTGCGCCGGCGTCGCGTCCTTGGCCTCGATAATCGCATCCAACCCGCCGTCCTTTGCGACGATCAAACGACCGTAACCGGCGGGATCGGCCGGCCGGAAGCCCAGCACCACCACCGCCGGGTCGGTCTTGGCGCGGCGCGCCGCCAGCATGCGCTTCAAGGTCGCGACGCGGGTCAGCGGCGTATCGGCGTACAGCACCAGCACGTCGCCGTCGAAACCGTCGAGCACCGGCTTCGCCGCCATGACCGCATGCGCGGTGCCGAGCTGCTTTTGCTGCACTACCGTCGGATGGGGCGAGGCCGCCTCGGCGACCTTCTCCATTCCCGGCGCGACCACAACGACGACCTTGTCCGGCTTCAGTTTTTCGACTTGGCCGAGGAGATGATTCAGCATCGGCCGCCCGGCCAGCGTGTGCAGCACCTTGGGCAGCGACGACTTCATGCGCGTGCCGCGCCCGGCGGCAAGCACGATGACGGCTGTTTTTCGCTTGGTCATAAGGCGTCGGTCGACTATTGAAAGGTCCGCGACGGCCTGGAAAGTGCCACACGGCACCGGACCGGCCAAGTCAAACTTTGTTTCGGACTCTTGCAATGAAATCCACGACTTCCGGCCGTTTTCGGGCCGTCGTCTTCGATCTGGACGGCACGCTGGTCGACAGCGCGCCCGATTTGATCGCCGCCTTGAATCGCCTGCTGGTCGCCGAAGGGCGCCGAAAGGTCGATATGGCCGAAGGCACCGTGATGATCGGCGACGGCGTGCGGGTGCTGGTCGAACGCGGCTTCGCCGCGACCGGCCCGGCGATGGCGGGCGAGGCGCTGGACGCGCTGGCCAAGCGCTATCTCGCCGATTACGAGGCTAATGTCTGCGTCGAAACCAAGGTCTTTCCCGGCGCCGAAGCCGTGTTGAAGGCGCTTGCCGCCGACGGCGTCGGCATGGGCGTCTGCACCAACAAGCCCGAAGCCCCGGCGCGGGCGATCCTGAGCGGGCTCGGGCTCGCCGGGTTCTTCGGCGCCGTGGTCGGCGGCGATACCGTGCCCGGCGCCCGCAAGCCGGACGCCCGGCCGATGCTGGCGACGCTCGAAGGCCTGGGCGTCACCGCCCGCGAAACGGTCATGATCGGCGATAGTACCAACGACGTGAAAACGGCGCGCGCGGCGGGCATGAACGTCGTGGTTGTCGGTCATGGCTACACCCGCGTCCCGGCCGCCGAATTGGGCGCGGACGCGGTGGTCGACGGCTTCGACCGGCTCGCCGATACGCTTTCCCGGCTTCCTTGACACCGGACCTCGGCGAATCTTATATGGCCCCACGATTGGGAAAATCGGGCGCGTAGCTCAGCGGGAGAGCACTCCCTTCACACGGGAGG
>CAZDFF010000011.1:0-26027 GCA_964504425.1 uncultured Hyphomicrobiales bacterium | reverse complement strand
CAGCCCTTCGGGCCGCGCGTCAGGCTGTCGAGCCGGCGCTGCATTTCTTCCATCTGGACCCTGAGGTCGTCTATGGCGCCGCCCGGATCCTTCGCCGCGGGCGCGGTGCCGCCGGCCGCCGGGTTGTTCGGGTTCGGGTGGCCTTCCGGCCCGCCGGCGCCGTTCTTGTAGAACGGCGAGAACATCTTCATCGCGCTTTCGAACAGCGCCATGTTCTGCTTGCCCATCTCCTCGAACCGGCCGAACGGCATCAGGCCGCCCAACGCATCCTGCATGTAGGTGCGCATCTGTTCCTGGTTGCGCGCGAACGACTGCATCGAATAATCCAGGTAGCGCGGCACGATGGCCTGAAGGCTGTCGCCGTAGAAGCTGATGAGGTGGCGCAGGAAGCTGATCGGCAGCAGGTTCTGGCCGCCCTTCGATTCCTCCTCGACGATGATGTGAGTCAGCACCTGGCGGGTGATGTCCTCGCCGGTCTTGGCGTCGAAGACCACGAATTCGGAGCCGTCCTTCACCATCTGCGACAGATGGTCGAGCGTGACGTAGCTGGAGGTCGCCGTGTTGTAGAGCCGCCGGTTGGCGTACTTTTTAATGGTGATCGGCGGTTCTTCGCTTTGGGGGTCTGCCATGTCGCGTCCTTGCCGGAGGAACCTTCGTGCCCGCCCCGGCGTCGTTGCCGGATCGGGAACCCTATATAAGGCTCAAAAAATGCTGCATTGCAATGGCATGTTCCCCCTGGGCCCGGAGGCCGTTATAGTCGGCCCCGAATTGCAGGAATTTCCATGACCAAAAGCCCGGATCTGGAGGCGCTGGCCCGGCGCTACATGGACCTCTGGCAGGACCAGTTGAAGGGCCTGGCCGACGACCGGGAAACCGCCGAGGTCATGGCCCGCACGCTCGAACTGATGAACGCCGGCGCCCAGGCCATGGCCGGCATGGCCATGCAGGCGACGGCCCTCGACGGAGGCCCCAAGAATGCGGCCCACGCCCGAACCGACGCAAATGCCGCCCGGCCCGCCGCAGGCCCCGCCGGGCCCGCGCCCGCTGGCGCTGCACCTGGCGCTGCAGACGATGGCGTGGCTGAGCTCGCGCGCCGCCTTGCCCGCCTTGAGCGCCGGGTCGCTGCCCTGGAGGCCGGACCTGGCAAAGGCGGGCGAAAACCTAAGCCGCGAACTGGCAAGCGTAAGCCCTGAGGATTTCGCCCGCGCGCTCGACGCCGAGGCGCTTACGCGGCTCGACGATTTCGCCGCCGGAGTCCTGAAATACCGCCGCTTCGTCCGCCCGCCCCGGCCGCCGGAACCGCCCACGGTTTGGCAGGCGGGCGCGACCCGGCTGCTCGATTATGCTGCACGCGATGGTGCAGCAAAGGGTGCAGCAAAAAAGGCGCCGGGCGCGCCGATCCTGGTGGTGCCGTCGCTCATCAACAAGGCCTACATCTGCGACCTGACCGAAAGCCGCAGCCTGATGCGGTTCTTGGCCAAGGCCGGGTTCCGGCCCTACCTGGTCGACTGGGGCCATCCCGGGCCGGACGAGAAGGCCTTCGCGCTGACCGACTACATCGCCGGGCGCCTGGAAGGCGCGCTCGATTACGTGATCGAGGTGACGAAGCAACCGGTCGGCCTGGTCGGCTACTGCATGGGCGGACTCCTGACCATGGCGCTGGCGCAGCGCCGCCCCGACGCGATCGCGGCCCAGGCGTTGCTGGCGACGCCGTGGGATTTCTCCGCCATCGACGGCGCCCGGGTACGGATGCTGCGGGCGTCCGCGCCGGGGCTGGCGAAGATTATCGAGGCCCTGGGCGCGCTGCCGGTCGACGTGCTGCAAGGCATGTTCGCCAGCCTGGACCCGTTCGGCGGCGGACTGAAATTCCGCCGCTTCGCGCATCTGAAGGCCGACAGCGACGCGGCGTTGGAATTCGTGCAGCTGGAGGACTGGCTCAACGACGGGGTGCCGCTGGCCGGCCCGGTGGCAACGGAGTGCCTGTTCGGCTGGTACGGCGACAACGACACTCAGCACGGCCGCTGGAAGATCGCCGGGCGCCCGGTGCTGCCCGCCGACGTGACGATGCCGACCGCCTGCTTCGTGCCGGAACGCGATCATATCGTGCCGCCGGCCTCGGCCGCGCCGCTGGCATCCCAACTACCAAAGGGCGAATTGTTTTCGGTGCCCGCCGGGCACATCGGCATGGTCGCCGGAAGCCGCGCCGAATCATCGCTTTACCGGCCGCTGACCGCGTGGTTCGCGAAACGCATGCGGGGCGGATGACGGTCACGGTGCTTTATCTTGCCTCGCCGACGCCCGGCACTAATATCTCAGCATAAGCGACCAACAAAAAAGCGCGAGGAAACGTCCCCAGGTTCCCAGCCGGCCCGCAAGGGCCGAACCCATCGGAGGAGTTCTTTCCATGACGGAAGTGGTTATCGTCGGCGCCGCGCGGACGCCGATCGGATCGTTCAACGGCGCGCTCGCCGCGCTTCCCGCCCACACCCTCGGCCAGACCGCGATCATGGCGGCGCTGGAGCGCGCAGGCGTCGACGCCGCCGACGTCGGCGAGGTCGTCATGGGCCAGATCCTGGCCGCGGGCGAAGGCCAGAACCCGGCGCGCCAGGCCGCCGTCGCCGCCGGCGTGCCGGTGTCGTCGACCGCCTACGCCATCAACCAATTGTGCGGCTCGGGCCTGCGCACGGTCGCGCTCGGCTCGCAGGCGATCAAGCTCGGCGACTGCAACATCGTCGTCGCCGGCGGCCAGGAAAGCATGAGCCAGGCGCCCCACGTCATGCACCTGCGCAACGGCACCAAGATGGGCGACGCGGCGATGATCGACACCATGATCAAGGACGGCCTGTGGGACGCCTTCAACGGCTATCACATGGGCAACACCGCCGAGAACGTGGCCATGAAATGGCAGTTGACCCGCGACGAGCAGGACGCGTTCGCCTGCGCCTCGCAGAACAAGGCCGAGGCCGCGCAGAAATCCGGCCGCTTCAAGGACGAGATCGTTCCCGTCGTCATCAAGGGCCGCAAGGGCGACACCGTGGTCGACGCCGACGAATACCCGAAGCACGGCACGACGATGGAAAGCCTGGCCAAGCTGCGCGCGGCGTTCGCCAAGGACGGCACCGTGACCGCCGGCAACGCGTCCGGCATCAACGACGGCGCCGCCGCCGTGGTGATGATGAGCGCCGAGGAAGCCAAGAAGCGCAAGATCAAGCCGCTCGCCAGGATCGTGTCGTGGGCGACCGCGGGCGTCGACCCGGCCATCATGGGCACCGGGCCGATCCCGGCCTCGCGGCTTGCCTTGGAAAAGGCCGGCTGGAAAGTCGGCGATCTCGACCTGATCGAGGCCAACGAGGCGTTCGCCGCGCAGGCCCTGGCCGTCAACCGCGATCTCGGCTGGGACACGGACAAGGTCAACGTCAACGGCGGCGCCATCGCGCTCGGCCATCCGATCGGCGCGTCGGGCGCCCGCGTGCTGGTCACGCTGCTGTACGAAATGCAGAAGCGCGACGCCAAGAAGGGCCTCGCCACGCTGTGCATCGGCGGCGGCATGGGCATCGCCATGTGCCTGGCGCGGGATTGATCGGACGAATTAAGGAGCTAAACCGCCAAGGCACAAAGACACCGAAAAGAATTCCTTCTTCGTGTTCTTGGTGCCTTGGCGGTGACTCTAAAAACTTACTGAAAAAAGCCGCCCAAGGCGGCGATTGAACAGGGAGAGACATCATGGCGCGGGTGGCATTGGTCACGGGGGGAACGCGGGGAATCGGCCACGCGATTTCGATCGCATTGAAGGCCGCCGGCTGCAAGGTCGCGGCCAACTACGGCGGCAACGACGAGGCCGCGCAGGCCTTCCAAAAGGAAACCGGCATCCCGGTCTTCAAGTTCGACGTCGGCGATTTCAAGCAGTGCCAGGACGCGGTGAAGAAGATCGAGGCCGAGGTCGGCCCCATCGATATTTTGGTGAACAACGCCGGCATCACGCGGGACGCCACGCTGCACAAGATGACGCCCGAGCAGTGGTCCGCCGTCATCCGCACCAATCTGGACAGCGTCTTCAACATGACCCGCAACGTGATCGACGGCATGCGCGCGCGCAGTTTCGGGCGCATCATTTCCATCAGCTCGATCAACGGCCAGAAGGGGCAGTTCGGCCAGGCGAACTATTCCGCCGCCAAGGCCGGCCTGATCGGCTTCACCAAGGCCGTCGCCCAGGAAAACGCGGCGAAGGGCATCACCGTCAACGCCATCGCGCCCGGCTACATCGGCACCGAAATGGTGCGCGCCGTGCCCGAAGAAGTCTTGAAAACCAAAATCCTGCCGCAGATCCCGGTGGGGCGCCTGGGCGAACCGGAAGAGATCGCCGCCGCCGTGGTGTTCCTGGCCGCCGACACGTCGGGCTTCGTCACCGGCTCGACGCTGACCGTCAACGGCGGGCAGTACATGACGTAAAGGACAAGGTGAACCACCGAGGACACAGAGTCCGCAGAGAAGAAGAATTTGCGCGGCATTGCCGCCCGGACGTTTTCTCGGTGGTCTCTGCGATCTCCGTGGTTCAAATAAGACCCGGCCAATGAAACTGACCGATTTCAAGGTTCTCACCTTCGACTGCTACGGCACCCTGGTCGACTGGGAGAAGGGCCTGACGGCTGCGTTCGGCCCATGGCGCAGGCGCGTGGGCGTGAAGGCCGGCAACGAGGAATTGCTTGCCGCCTTCGCCCAAGTCGAAAGCCCGGTGCAGACCGAGAACCCGACGCTGCGTTACCCGGACGTGCTGGCGGAAAGCCTGAAGCGCCTGTCCGCCGCGATGGGCGCGCCCGCGACGCCCGAAGAATGCACGGCGTTCGGCGCCGCCATCGGCGACTGGCCCGCGTTCCCCGACACGCCGGGCGCGATGCGGGCGCTCAAGCAACATTATCGCCTCGTCATCCTGTCGAACGTGGATCGCGCGTCGTTCGCGAAAAGTCGTAATAGAATTGTTTCGGAGATGTACGAGATCTACACGGCGGAGGACATCGGGTCCTACAAGCCGGACCCGCGCAATTTCGAATACCTTATCAAAGGCGTGAAGAAGGATTTCGGCATCGAGAAAGACGAAATCCTGCATGTCGCGCAGAGCCTGTTCCACGACCACGTGCCGGCGAAGAAATTCGGGCTGGCGACCTGCTGGATCGACCGGCGCGGTGCCAAGGGCGGTTCCGGCGCGACCGCGCCGATCGCCGAAAACGTGACCCCCGACTGGACCTTCCCGACCCTGCAAGGCCTGGCCGACGCTCGGAACGCCGTGAAGTGATCTGAAACACAGAGAGCACCGAGAGCGCAGAGGAAGGAACGGCGCGGCAAAGCCGCGCGAGGAATTCTTCTCCGTGTCCTCTGTGTTCTCCGTGGTTCAACCTTCTTCCGGCCATGACGGGGTAGGAGGCGATTACTTCGCCTCGCCGGGGTGGGTCGCGACCATCGATGGCCGTTTCTTGAATACGCGGAACCATTCCGCGAGTTTCGGCCGCGTCGCGCGCCACTCGAGCGCGCCGTGGCGGAAATCGAGGTAGCCGAGCGCGCAGGCAATGGAAATTTCGCCGAGGCCGACGGGCGCGAACGTATCGACCTCCCGTTCGAAGGCGTCGAGCGACCGGTCGATCTGCCCGACCTGGCGGTCGATCCAGTTCTGGTTGCGGGTCCCTTCCTTGCGCTGGGTTATCTCGACCCGCAACAGCACGGCGGCATCCATCACCCCGTCGGCCAGCGCCTGGGTTCGCAGCGCCAGCAGCCGTTCCATGCCGTCCTTCGGAATCAGGCGCGGCCGATTCGCGAGACCTTCGAGGTACTCGCAGATCACCGGCGAGTCGTAGAGCGCGGTGCCGTCGCGGGCGACCAGCGTCGGAATCTTGCCCAACGGGTTGATCGCGATCAGCGCGTCGGGCGCGTCCCACGGATTCGACGCGTGGCCCTCGATCTCGCCCATCACGCCCTTTTCGATGGCGAAGACGCGCACCTTGCGGGCGTAGGGCGAACCGTCGGAATAACGAAGCAGCATGAACGCCTTTTTAGGTCGGGTCCTTCGGGACCGTCTGCATCATCGACGGGCGCTTGCAGAATTCGGCGTGCCACTTGGCGAGCTTCGGCCGGCCGGCGCGCCAGTCGTCGGCGGGAAAGCGGAATTCCAGGAACGACACGGCGATGGCGATGGTGATGTGGCCGATGCCGATCGGATCCTTCTCCAGCCCGGGGACTTCCTCCTCGCAGGCGTCCAGCGTGCGGCGGATCACGTTCGCCTGGCGGCCGAGCCACCATTCGGATTTCGGCGTGTCGGGGCGGCGGCCTTCGATGATGCGCGCGACCGTGGCGTCGAGCAGGCCGTCGCCGAGCGCTTGGCGCCGGAGCGCGGTCCACCGTTCGCCGCCCGATGCCGGGAACAGCTTGCGCCCGCCGTGCAGGGAATCCAGGTATTCGCAGATCACCGGCGAATCGAACAGGACCTCGCCGCCGTCGGTGACCAGCGCCGGCACCTTGCCGATCGGGTTGTCCTTCGGCAGGTCGGTGTCCGGCGCCCAGGGATTCGACGGAATGCGTTCGATCTTGTCGTGCAGGCCCGTCTCGTGGGCGATGACGGTGACCTTGCGCACGTAGGGCGACGTCGGCGTATAGCGGAGCTTCATCTTCGGCCTCTCGTTTCCGGATGAGAACGGGCCAACGCTAACATTAAGCCGGGGGCGGTTCCAGCCGCCGCTGGCGCCATGGCGGCGGCGTTCGGTAGACTTCCGCCACGCGCTTGCTAGACTTCCGCCATGCTGCGCATGGACGTCGTCGACCTTCGCGATTTCTACGAAACCAGCCTGGGCCAGACCGCGTGCCGGGTGATCCGCCGCCATCTGCGCACCATGTGGCCCGACGTGCGCGGCATGACGGTGCTGGGCCTGGGCTTCGCGACACCGTTCCTCAGCCCCTTCCGGACCGAGGCCGAGCGGGTGCTGGCCGCCATGCCGGCGACCCAGGGCGTGCTGCACTGGCCGCAGGAAGGCCCCGGATCGACCGCCCTGACCGAGGAAACCGAGCTGCCGTTTCCCGATCTTTCCATCGACCGCATCCTGATGGTCCATTCGATCGAAACCGCCGAGCGGGTGCGCCCGCTGATGCGCGAGGTGTGGCGGGTGCTGGCGGGCAGCGGCCGGCTGATCGTGGTGGCGCCGAACCGCACCGGCATCTGGGCCCGGCTGGAGCGCACGCCGTTCGGCCACGGCCGGCCCTACACGCCCGGCCAGATGACGACCCTGCTGCGCGACAACATGTTCACGCCGGTGCGCACCCAGGCGGCGCTGATCATGCCGCCGATGCGCCTGCGCATGATGCTGGCCTCGGCGCCGTGGTGGGAAACGCTCGGCCCCTACGGCATGGGCACCTTCGGCGGCGTGGTGATCGCGGAAGCGACCAAGCAGATCTACGCCGCGCCGATCGAGGCCGCGCCGCAGGCCCGCCGCCGGCCCCAGACCGCGACCGAGGGAAATTTCCGGATCGCCCCTACTTGGCGCCGCGACTGAGCAGAAACACCGCCTGCTCGCCGAACAGGTTGGCCGACGAGCGGGAGGCATCGATGCTTCGGGTGCGGCCCGAGGCGTCGAGCGAATGGCCGCGTTCGATCCTGACGCCGGTCTCGTCGCACAGCGCGATGAAATCCTTGATCGAGCAGAAGTGGATGTTCGGCGTGTCGTACCAGTTGTACGGCAGCAGGTCGCTTTTCGGCATGCGGCCCTTGAACATGATGTAGAGCCGCACCCGCCAGTGGGCGAAATTGGGAAAGCTGACGATGCCGTGGCGGCCGATGCGCAGCATGTGTTCCAGCACCGTCCTGGGCGCGACCATGGTCTGGAGCGTCTGCGACAGGATGACGAAATCGAAGGCGCCGTCCGGATAATCCTTCAGGTCGGTGTCGGCGTCGCCCTGGATCACCGACAGACCGCGCGTGATGCACGCGTTCACGCCGCCGGTCGACAGTTCGATGCCGCGCGCGTCGACCCGTTTGAACGTCGCCAGGTATTCCAGCAGGCTGCCGTCGCCGCAGCCGACGTCGAGCACGCGCGCGCCGGGCTCGATCATGTCGGCGATCAATTGCAGATCGACGCGGATCGACTTGGGATCGTGCGGGGTCATGGCAGGGCCCGCTTGAGCAGGCCGCGCCGTTCCGCCGCGCCGTTCATGAAGCCGCCGAGCACGCGGAAGAACTCCGGTTCGTCGAGCAGGAAAGCGTCGTGACCCTTGTCGGACACGATCTCGGCGAAGCTGACGTTGGCCGCCACGGCGTTGAGCGCGTGCACGATCTTGCGGTTCTCGCTGGTCGGATACAGCCAGTCGCTGGTGAACGACATGATGCAGAAGCGGGTTTCGGTCCCCTTGAAGGCGTTGGCCAAGATACCTTCATAACGCGCGGCGATGTCGAAGTAGTCCATCGCCCGCGTGATGTAGAGATACGAATTGGCGTCGAAGCGGTCGACGAACGTGATCCCCTGATGGCGCAGGTAGCTTTCGACCTGGAAATCGGCGTCGAAGCCCCACGTCACCTTGTCTCGGTTCTGCAGCCGGCGGCCGAATTTTTCCTGCAACGCGGCCTCGGACAGATACGTGATATGCGCGGCCATGCGCGCGACCGCGAGCCCGCGATGGGGCCGCACGCCCTTCGTGACGTAATCGCCGCCGCACCAGTCGGGATCGGCCATGATCGCCTGGCGGCCGACCTCGTGGAAGGCGATGTTCTGCGCGTTGTGCTGCGCGGCGCAGGCGATCGGCACCGCCGAGAACACGCGGTCGGGATAAAGCGCGGCCCATTCCAGCACCTGCATGCCGCCCATCGACCCGCCGATGACGCAGAACACCTGTTCGATGCCCAGATGATCGAGCAGCATCGCCTGGGCCCGCACCATGTCGGCGATGGTGATGACCGGGAACGTGAGATTCCAGGGCTTGCCGGTTTCCGGGTTGACGTCGCGCGGGCCGATCGTGCCCATGCAGCCGCCCAGGATGTTGACGCAGATAATGAAATAGCGGTCGGTGTCGAGCACCTTGCCCGGACCGACCAGGGTGATCCACCAGCCGTCCTTGCCGGTCACGGGATGCGGTTCGGCGACGAACTGATCGCCGGTCAGCGCGTGGCAGACGACAACGACGTTCGACTTGTCCGCGTTCAGGTTCCCGTAGGTCTGGTAGGCGACGTTGAAGTCGCGGAGCTCGACGCCGCAGTCGAGACGCAGCGGCCGCTCGCGCCCCAGGCGCACCGAATGGCCGGGCAGCGGCACGGCGCCGTTGGGCCCGCCGCTGGGCGCCCCCGGGGCAACGGCGTTCTTCTCGTCTGGATGAGTCGCGCTCATGGCGTGTCGGTCTCGGTTCCGGGCGCGGAAAAAGGGCTTCATTGCTAGGTATCGCGGCCGAAAGTGTCAATGTTTTCTTTGATTTTGCGGGGCCGGGCCAGTATCACTATGCCTCCTCGCGGGCGAGCGGCGGTATCCCATTTCCGGCCCGGCGCCGTCGGGCTCGCGCCCCGGCCCCGGCCGACGCTTCCGGCCGACGAGACCGAAACACCCGGTGGCGGACCCGAATGGCCGACAAGACGACAACCCTGAACACGCTGCGCCGCGAGATCGACCGCATCGACGACGAGATCCACGATCTCATCATGCGGCGGACCCGCATCGTCGAGAACGTGCGCAACGTGAAGCGCGGCGAGCGGATCAAGATCCGCCCGGCGCGCGAGGCCGAGATCGTGTACCGCCTGATGGCGCGCCACAAGGGGCCGTTCCCGCGCCGCGAGCTGGTGCGCATTTGGCGCGAGCTGATCGTCGCCACCCTGTCGTTCGAGGGGCCGTTTTCGGTCGCCGTTCATGTACCCGAGGGCGACACCGGCATCTGGGACCTGGCCCGCGATCAATACGGTTCGTTCACGCCGATGACCCGTCACGCCAATCCGCGCACGGCGATCCAGGCGGTGCGCGATCAGCAGGCGACGCTGGGCGTGCTGCCGCTGCCGCGCGGCGACGACACCGACCCTTGGTGGCGCCACCTGATGACGACCAGCAAGGCGGCGCCGCGGGTGATCGCCCGGCTGCCGGTCGCGCCGGCGAGCGGCCGCGGCGAACACCCCGAGGCGCTGGTCATCTGCCCGATCGCGTCCGAACCGACCGGGCGCGACCGCACCTATCTGGCGTTCGATTCCGAGAACGGGCTGACCGCCGAGCAGGCGGTCGACGCGCTGGGGTCGATGGGCATCGCCGCCCGCGCCGTCGCCTCGTGGCGCGACGACGATTCGCCGCTTCGCTTCCATCTGCTCGACGCCGCCGGCCACATTCCGGCGGACGACCGGCGCCTGGCCGACTTCGGCGAAACCCAGAACCTGCCCAAGGTGCATGTCCTGGTCCTGGGCGGCTACGCCGAGCCGCTGACCGCCGAGGAGTTGGATAGGGTCGCGCCGGACGAGGCGCGCGAACAAGGATCGCCGGACGAGGCGCCGACGCCGGACGAGAAACCGGCGCCGAAAAAAAACACGAAGAAAACGAAAGGCCGCGGACGATGAAGAACGGCAACGACGCGGGCCCCGTGCCGCGCCCCGGCATTATGGAGATCGCGCCCTACGTCGGCGGCGAATCCCATGTCGCCGGCCAGGCCAAAATCATCAAGCTGTCGTCCAACGAAAGCGCGCTGGGGCCGAGCCCCAAGGCGCGCGCGGCCTACGAGAAGGCGGCGGCCGAATTGCATCGCTATCCGGACGGCGGCGCCACGGCGCTGCGCACGGCGCTGGGCAAGGCGCACGGGCTCGATCCGGCGCGGATCGTCTGCGGCGCCGGCTCGGACGAGCTGATCGCGCTTTTGGCCCGCGCCTACGCCGGGCCGGGCGACGAGGTGCTGTATTCCGAGCACGAGTTCTTGATGTACCCATTGTCGGCGCTGGCCGCGGGGGCGACGCCGATCAAGGTGAAGGAAAAGAACCTGACCGCCGACGTCGACGCGGTGCTGGCCGCCGTCACCGCAAAGACGCGCATCGTCTTCGCCGCCAACCCAAACAACCCGACCGGCACTTATTTGCCGACGACGGAAATGCGGCGTCTGCGCGACGGCCTACCCCGGCGCGTGCTCCTGGTGATCGACGCCGCCTACGCCGAATTCGTCGACGCGCCGGATTACACGGCCGGCGACGACCTAGTCGAGGCCGACGGCAACACGGTGATGACGCGCACGTTTTCCAAGATATACGGCATGGGCGGGCTGCGCCTCGGCTGGGCCTATTGCCCCGTCGCCGTCGCCGACGTGCTGAACCGGGTGCGCGGGCCGTTCAACGTCTCGGGCCCGGCACTCGCCGCCGGAGAGGCAGCCCTGGCCGACACGGATTTCGTCGCCCGGCAACGGGCATTGGCGATAGAGACCCGCGACTGGACGGCGAAGGAAGCGGCCGCGCTCGGTTTCGAGGTCACGCCGTCGGTCGGCAACTTCCTGCTGATCCAGTTTCCGGCGGCCGAGGGCAAGGACGCCAAGGCCGCCGACGCGTTCCTGAAATCGAAGGGCATCATCGTCCGGCGCATGGACCGCTATGGTCTGCCGCGCGCGCTGCGCGTCACCATGGGCACGATGGACGAAATGAAGGCGTTCGTCGCCGCGCTTCGCGTCTTCGCGGGGAAATGACGCCGTGACCGCCGCACCCCTTTTCCCCCGCGTCGCGCTGATCGGCATCGGCCTGATCGGATCGTCGCTGGCCCGCGTCCTGCGCCGGGACGGCAGCGCCGGCCACATCGCCATCGCGACCCGGCGCGCCGAAACCCTGAAGAAGGCGCACGAATTGCACCTCGGCGACTCGTATTCGCTCGATCCGGCCGAGGCGGCGAAGGACGCCGATCTGGTCGTGCTCTGCACCCCGCTCGGCGCCTATGCCGACACCGCCAAGGCGATCGCACCCGCATTGAAGCCGGGCGCCATCGTCAGCGACGTCGGTTCGGTCAAGACCATCGCTATCCGGGATATCGGCCCGCATCTGCCGAAGGGCGTGCATCTGGTGCCCGGCCATCCGGTTGCCGGCACCGAGCATTCCGGCCCCGAGGCCGGTTTCGCCGAATTGTTCCAGGACCGCTGGTGCGTCCTGACGCCCGCCGCCGGCACGGACAAATCCGCGACCGACAAGGTCGCCGAACTGTGGCGTCGCGCCGGTTCCATGATCGAGATAATGGACGCGGCGCACCACGACCAGGTGCTGGCGATCACGTCGCACCTGCCGCACCTGATCGCCTACACCATCGTCGGCACCGCGACCGACCTGGAGGAACACCTGAAGGCCGAGGTCATCAAGTTCTCGGCCAGCGGCTTTCGCGACTTCACCCGCATCGCCGCCTCCGATCCGGTGATGTGGCGCGACATCTTCCTCGCCAACAAGGACGCGGTGCTGGAAGTGCTCGGCCGCTTCACCGAGGACCTGACGGCGCTGCAGCGCGCGATCCGTCGCGGCGAGGGCCAGGCGCTCGAAGACGTGTTCACCCGCACCCGCGCCATCCGTCGCGGCGTCATCGACGCCAAGCAGGCGTAGACCACCGGCCCGTTCGCCGCCAATGGCGACATTCCCGGTCGACCATTCGTCTAAAAGATCGACATAGATTTATTCTTTAGTTCAATTTAGCTTGTTTAGAATGTATAAAAATCCATCGAGATCAGAGACTGACCCCGCCGCAGGCAACGACAACGGGCCGAGAGGGCGATGCGCAAGGAACCCGGCCGAACGGAGGCGCCGCCGCCAGAGCGGGCGGTAGGCCTCGGCGGATCAGCGCCGCCGCACGATCCGCAGATCGTCCAGGCGATCAACCAGCGCATCTTCGACACATCGCTCGACCTCATTTTGGTGGTCGACCGGCAGGGCACCTTCCTGCGGGTCAGTCCGAGTTCCATGACCATCCTCGGCCACAGGCCGGAGGACATGATCGGCCACAGCGCCATCGAATTCATCCATCCGCCGGACCTCGACCCCACGCGCACGGAGATGCGGCTCGCCCGGCGCGGCCGCCTGACGCGCAATTTCGACTGCCGTTACGTTCACAAGGAAGGCCACACCGTGCCGCTGACCTGGACGGGGGTCTGGTCGGAACCGGAAGAACAGCATTTCTTCATCGGCCGCGACATGACCGAGCGAATCGCGGCGGAAGACCGCCTGCGCCACTCGCAACGGATTGAATCGATCGGCCAACTGACCGGCGGCATCGCGCACGATTTCAACAACCTGCTCGCCATCATCGTCGGCAATCTCGAGCTGCTCCTGAGGCGGCCCGGCCTCGGCCCGGAGGTGGCCAAGTACGCCGGCGCCGCCATGCATGCCGCCCAGCGCGGCGCCGGGCTGACGCGCCCGTTGCTCGCGTTCGCCCGGCAGCAGTCGCTCGAACCGAAGGTCGCCGACGCGAATGCATTGATCGGCAACATCACGACGCTGCTGAGCCGGACCATCGGCCAACATATCGAGATCGCATTCATCGGCGGCGACAATCTATGGCCGATTTTCATCGATCCGGCGAATCTCGAGTCGACGATCGCCAACCTCGCAGTCAACGCCCGCGACGCCATGCCCGGCGGCGGCAAGCTGGTCATCGAGACCGGCAACGCGACGCTCGACGAAGACTATGCCCAGAAAAATCCCGGCGCGCTGCCCGGCGAATACGTCTCGGTGATGGTCAGCGATACCGGAACCGGCATGCCGCCCGAAGTGCTGAATCGGGTATTCGACCCCTTTTTCACGACCAAGGAGTCCGGCAAGGGCACCGGCCTCGGTCTCAGCATGGTCTTCGGCTTCATCAAGCAATCGAACGGCCATATCAAGGCCTACAGCGAGGTCGGCCACGGCACCAGTTTCCGGCTCTATCTACCGCGCGCTAAGGGCCTGGAACCGAGCCAGGCCGCGACGGTCGGCGCGACGGCCGAACCGCTGGTCCCAAGCACGCGGAACGAATGCGTGTTGGTGGTCGAGGACAACGACGGGATTCGGGAATTGGTGCTGCTCCAGCTTGCCCGGCTCGGCTACCGGACGCTGAACGCATCCAGCCCGGCAGAGGCGCTCGAACTGCTCGATGCCGGCGAGGCGGTCGACCTGCTGTTCACCGACGTCGTCATGCCCGGCGGCATGAACGGCCAGGACCTGGCGCGCGAGGCGTCGGCACGACGGCCGGGCCTGAAAGTCCTGTTCACGTCCGGCTTTCCCGGCGCGCTGCTGGCCGGCAACGACGGCATCGCCAGCGCCGGGGCGGTGCTCGGCAAGCCCTATCGGATTCAGGAACTGGCGGACAAGGTCCGCAACGCGATCGACGGCAAATCCGACTGAGCCACCCTAAAGCGCGATCCCTGCCTTCGCGGTCGCCCGCTTCCATTTCGTCTTGTCGTCCTCGCCGAACACGATCTCGGCGTCGGCGGGGACGATTAGCCAGTCGCCGCGCGCGATTTCGCCTTCCAGTTGCCCGGCCGACCAGCCCGCGTAGCCGAGCGAGAAGATGTAGCGCTTGGGGCCCTTGCCTTCGGCCGCCGATTTCAGCGGTTCGAGCGACGGTGTCCAGGCGAAGCCCCGGCCCGGGATTTCCGTGGTCGCGTCCGCGAAGTCGTCGGTATGCAGCACGAAGCCGAAGCCGCGTTCGACCGGGCCGCCCCAATGCAACCGCACGCGGCGGCCTTCGTCGGGCGCGGTCACGCCGAAGCCGGCGAGGAAGCGATCCAGCGGCCCGCTGCCGAGCGGCCGGTTGACGATCAGGCCGAGCGCGCCCTTCGAATCGTGCTTCACCATGTAGACCACGGTTTCGGCGAAGTTGGGATCGCCCAGATTGCGCGTGGCGACCAGCATCCGGCCGGTCGTGAACCGTTCGGAATCGGCGGCGTCCGCGACGGCGACGAACGCGAGGATCGCGCACAGGAAGGTCAGGACGGCGGTCCGGCTCCGCATCCGCCGAGTATAGCACGGGACGATTTTTTACGGCGCGATCACCATTGGATTTCCGGCAGGCTCATCAACGCCACCGGACCGACGAAGACGGTTCGATCCTGCACCGTGACGGCGATGTTGAGCGCGTGCCGGCCCCCGTCCTTGCGCATGAAGGCCCCCAGGATGACCTTCGCGGTCACCGAATCGCGGCTGCGAATCAGGCCCTTGTCGCGCAGCCGGTCGATGGTTTCGAATAGGCCTTCGATGTGCGCGGTAAAGGCGCCGATCGGCTGCATCGCCTTGTCGAGCGCGAGCGTGCCGTCGCCCTTGACCGCCAGCGGCCCGTAGTCGGCGGCGGCGCGGTCGATCCTGACCGTGCCGCCGGCGTCGCGCCAGGCCGCGAGCGCCGCCTTCGCGGACCCCGGCCGCACGGCGCCCAGGACCTGGCCGGCGACGGCGAGACGGGCGATGTCGCGCCCAAGCGCGGCCTCGACGCTGTCGGGCAGGCGGGCGCGTTCGACGGTGAGATCGAATTCGACGGTCGGGGTCTGGTGATCGACCGTCGCCAATACCGGCGTCTTCACCGTCCCCGACAGCCGTTCGATCCGGGCGCCGGCCGCGGCCCGATTCCCGGTCGCCACGATGCCCTCGCCCGCCACCTCGGCCGCCACCGCGCGGCCGGAAGCGAAATCGATGTCGGCGGCGAATGTCTTCGCGGTCGCGTCAATCGCCGTTTCCCGCCCGGCATCGGTCATGCGGAATTCATGCCGGCCGGGCAGGCGCACCGTTAGGCGGCTGAAATTCCACGGCCTGAGTTCGACGTAGGCGCGCGTGCCCTGCCAACGCCATGGCGCCGGGGCGGCATCGGCCCTCATGGCCGGGTTTTCCAGGCGGGCCCGCACCCGGAACGGAAAACCCGACAGTTCGGGCCCCTGGTAGGTTACCGCGATGCCTTCCGTGCGCCGGGCGGCCGCCCACTCGGCGATGCCCGACCGGAGCTGCATCGCCATGGTGAACCAATAGACGACGTAAAGAGCGGCACCGACGGCGACGCCGAGGCCGCAGACGACGGCCAGGCGCAGGGCCTTCCTGGGGCCGGGCCGAGTGCCGGGTGCCGGATCGAACACGGGATCAGAAGACATTGTCGCCGCCGGAAAAAATCGAAACGCCGAAATCCCTTATAGGGCCTCGGAAAGTCCATGGCGAGGACCCCGGCCGCGGCCGTGACATGCCGGGCCCGAGGCGTTAGTTTTCGAATATAGACGCCACCAAGACGAGCCATGCAAGGCAGCGAACCCAACGGCGACATCTGGATATTCGGCTACGGTTCGTTGATGTGGCGGCCCGACTTTCCGCACGTCGAAACCCGGCCGGCGCTGGTCCGGGGCTATCATCGGGCGATGTGCGTCTATTCCGTGCGCTATCGCGGCACCAGCGAATGCCCGGGCCTGGTCCTGGGGCTCGATCGCGGCGGCGCCTGCCGTGGCCGCGCCTTCAAGGTCGCGGCGGCCGACGCGGAAAAGGTCATCGCCTACCTGGACGAACGGGAGATGCCGAACAAGGTCTACGTCCCGACCTGGCTGAAAACGGAGATACCGGGGAGTACCGTCAGCGCCTACGGCTTCGTCGTTCGCCGAGACCATGTTCAATACGCCGGCAAGCTGCCGATGGAAAAGGCGGTCGAACTGATCCTGCAGGGACACGGCAGCGGCGGCCCGTGCCTGGATTACATGCGCAATACCGTGCGTCATTTGGACGAACTGGGCATCTCGGACGGGCAGCTGCATCGAGTCCTGGCCGAGGTCGAGCGAATCGTCGAACGCGACCGTTCCGCTTAGAGCGGCTTCCGCCCCGTCGACAAAACATTTCGACCTGCGGAAACGCCCCTTTTCGGGGCATCGACCGGCAAAACTCACAATAAAATCACACGCTTAGCCTCGTTACACGGGGGTACGCTCTTAAACATTTCTTTACGCCCCCGTCAGGGTGCAATCAGGCAACTTGCGTACAAGACGTGTCGCCGCACGGCACCGACTCGGAACACCGACGGTTTGGAGACAACAACCATGCTCTTGAAGAAATTCATGCTCTCGACGGCCGCGGCGGGTATCGCGCTCGCGCTCGCCTTTCCAGCGGCGGCGCAGCAGCAGAAGACCTGCCCCGCGTTTCCTTACGTCGCCTGGTGGGGCGACATGACGCACGAAAGCGTCACCACGGCGGTCAAGACCCAATACGACGGCGACTGGCGCCCGATCACCGACATGCTGTCCAGGGAACTGGCCAAGATGATCCAACTGCGCGGCCGGGGCGAACCCTACAAGGTTCCGAATTCGACCCGCCAGCTCGGCGGCGACCAGTTGACCGTTTACATCGACAAGACCCGGCTTGCGGTCGACATCCTGAACTGCCTCGCGAACCAGGCCCGCAAAACGAGGTCGCAAACGTCGCGCACCCTCGACGAACGCGCCGGACGTTCCTGAAAGCCACGGCTTTCACGGCACCGCCCGCGGGAAGGCACCATTCCATCCCGCCTTCCCTCCCCGCCTTTCCCGCGGCGGTTACCGATAAAAAAAACCGGCCCTTCAGGGGGCCGGTTTTCGTTTGGAGGGCGGCACGAAACGCGGCCTCAGCCGCACTTCGAATAGCCGCAATCGGTGCAGGTGTCGCAGCCTTCCTGGCGGATCAGGCTCGGCTGCGCACATTTCGGGCAGCGGCGGAAGCGCGTCGCGGCTTCGCCGCGGCCCTCGATCGAATCGTCGGCCGGCGCCGCGCCCATGTTGACGGCCAGCGCCGCCTGGGCGATGCCCGGCGCGGGCAGGCCGGGCGCGGACAAAAAGCCGATCCGGATCATGTGGGTTTCGATCACCTCGCCGATGGCGGCCAGGAGCGATGGCACGTAGCGCCCGCCCATCCAGTGGCCGCCCCGCGGATCGAACACCGCCTTCAATTCGTCGACCACGAACGACACGTCGCCGCCGCGCCGGAACACCGCCGAGATCATGCGCGTCAACGCCACCGTCCAGGCGTAGTGTTCGGTGTCCTTGGAATTCAGGAATATCTCGAACGGACGGCGGCGGCCGTCCTGCACGATGTCGTTGATGGTGATGTAAAGCGCGTGTTCGCTTTCCGGCCAGCGTATTTTGTAGGTCTGGCCGGGCAACGCCTCGGGACGGTCCAAGGGCTGGGTCATGTAGACGATGGCGCCGGCGTCGCCCGCATCCTTGATCTTGGGTTTGGCGGCGGGCGCCAGCAGCGGCAGCTCGCGCTGATCGCCCGCCTTCTTCGCGCCGCTTTTGACTTCCATCACCGCGCCCGTGACGTCGTTCGGCCGATAGGTGGTGCAGCCCTTGCAGCCCAGATCGAACGCCTGGACGTAGATGTCCTTGAAGTCCTCGAACGAGATGCTTTCGGGGCAGTTGATCGTCTTGGAAATCGACGAATCGACGTGGCGCTGCACGGCCGCCTGCATCACCAGATGGTCGTTCGGCGTCAGCGCCTGGGCGTCGACGAAGTAATCGGGCAGGGCCGCGTGGTCGCCGAACTGGCGCTTGAACAGCCGGTAGGCGTAGTCGGTCACTTCCTCCTCGCGCCGGGTGCCGTCCGGATTCAGCAGCCGGCGGGTGTAGCGGAAGCTGAACACCGGTTCCAGCCCCGAGGATACGTTGTCGGCGAACAGCGAGATCGTGCCGGTCGGCGCGACCGAGGTCAGCAGCGCGTTGCGCACGCCGTGCCGGGCGATCGCCGCGCGCACGTCCTCGTCGAGTCCCTTGACGGTTTCGCCGGCCAGGTACTTGTCCTTGTCGTAAAGCGGAAAGGCGCCCTTTTCGGCGGCGAGGTCGGCCGACGCCAGGTAGGCCGCGCGCTGGATGCGGCGCAGCCACGTCTCGGTCAGGCGCACGGCCTCGTGGCCGCCGTAGCGCGCCCGGCACATGATCAGCGCGTCGGCCAGCCCGGTGACGCCGAGCCCGATGCGCCGCTTGGCCTGGGCCTCGCGGCGCTGCGCCTCGAGCGGGAAGTTGGAAACGTCGATGGCGTTGTCCAGCATGCGGATCGCGGTCGTGACCAGACCGTCGAGCGCGCCGAGGTCGATCCCCGCGTCCCCGGCGAACGGCCGTTCGACCAGGGCGGCGAGATTGACCGAGCCCAGCAGGCACGCGCCGTAGGGCGGCAGCGGCTGTTCGCCGCAGGGATTCGTCGCCCGGATGGTTTCGGCGTAATAGAGGTTGTTCAGGCGGTTGATGCGGTCGATGAAGATCACGCCCGGTTCGGCGTAGGCGTAGGTCGAGCGCATGATCTTGTCCCACAGCCCGCGCGCCCGGAGACTTTTATAGACCGTGCCGCCGAACGACAGTTCCCAGGCCGCGTCTTCCTTGACCGCCTGCATGAAGGCGTCGGTCACCAGCACCGAAAGGTTGAACATGCGCAGCCGCCCGGGCGCGCGCTTGGCCTCAATGAAATCCTCGATGTCCGGATGATCGCAGCGCAACACGCCCATCATGGCGCCGCGGCGCGAGCCGGCGCTCATGATCGTGCGGCACATGGCGTCCCACACGTCCATGAAGGTCAGCGGCCCGGAAGCGTCGGCGCCGACGCCCTTGACCGGCGCCCCCTTGGGCCTGAGGGTCGAGAAATCGTAGCCGATGCCGCCGCCCTGCTGCATGGTCAGTGCGGCTTCTTTCAGGTGTTCGAAGATACCCGTCATGTCGTCGGGGATCTCGCCCATGACGAAACAATTGAAGAGCGTCACCCGCCGGCCCGATCCCGCACCCGACAGGATGCGCCCGGCCGGCAGCAGGCGGAAATCCGCCATCGCGTCGAAAAATCGTTGTTTCCAAAGGTTAATATCGGACTCGGGCGCGGCCAGGGCGGCGGCGACCCGCGCCCAGCTGTCGGGGATCGTCTTGTCCACAGGATGGCCGTCCTGGTCCTTCAGACGATATTTCATGTCCCAGATTTGCTGGGATATGGAGGCGACGTTGGTCATGCAGAATTCCGCTTAACGGTTCCGGCCCATGGCGTTCGGCGGGTCGGGCGACGATCGTCGATTAGGTCGCGAACCGGACGTTTTCCGGGCTTTTTCGATGCCCGCACAAATCAATTCTAGGCGCCCGCGCGGCCTTCGGTCAAGAAATGTGTTCCCGTTATGTTTCTACTGTTTTATCCCGACCCGGAACCCCTTGAAGAATCGGGGCCTGCGGCCGCTTTCGCGCAGCATGCCCGCGATTCACAATCGGTTTCTGAATTTCTTCCACAACCTTTTCCACAGGAGAGGGACACGCCGGAAGGTCGTTGGAAATAGTCGAAATCGTTAACGAATCAGCCTTTCCGCAGCGCGGGAAACCGGTCCCGGGCCTCGGCGACGAGGCGGTCGGTCGCGGCTTCGGTGCGGCTTTCCAGCAGCGCCATGAAGGTTTCCTTGTCGAGGCCGGGCGGAATCGGCTCCAGGAACTCGATGGTGATCGTGCCCGGACGCTTGAGGAACTGGTGGCGGCCCCAGAACAGGCCGGAATTCACTGCGACCGGCACCGCCGGCGCGTTGCCCGCGGCGTAGACCGCATAGACCCCCGGCAGGTACTGTCGATGTTGGCCGGGCGCCGTCCGCGTGCCTTGCGGAAAGACCACGACCTGCCGCCCGGCGGCCAGCGCCGCCTTGGCATGGCGGATCATCCCCTTGAGCGCGCCGCCGCCGCCGGCGCGGTCGATCGAGATCGATCCGGCCTTGCGGACGTACCAGCCCCAGAACGGTATCCGCGACAGTTCCTTCTTCATCACGTAAATCGGATCGGGCAACAGGCCGTGGAAGATCGTCGTGTCCCAGGCCGACTGGTGCTTGCTGGCGATGACGGCGGCGTCCCGCGGCATGTACCGGGCGCCGCGCACCTCGTGATCGAGGCCGATCACGGTGCGCAGCAGGAACCGGATGCCGACGCCCCATAGGCGGACCGCGCGCTGCATGAACCGGCGCGGCAGCGGCATCAGCGCCAGCATTCCGACGATCATCGCCGCCGTCCAAGAAAAGAACAGGACGTTGAACGACGCCGAACGCAGCCAAATCACGGCGTGTCGCCCCCGAACAGGCGTTCGCCGCGCTGGCGGACCCAGGCGAACGCGCTCTTATTGTATTCGCCGACGATCAGCGCCGCGGTGCCCGGCCAAGCCCACCAGTCGGCCTTGACCGTTTCGGGAAAGACGGGATGGGCGACGATCTCGACCGTCGGCATGGCGTGGTGGAATTCGAGGATGCTACGCGGCATGTGATAGGCCGCCGTCACCAGCCGGAGCGACCGAAATCCCTCGCGCTTCATCCATTCCGCGGTTTCCGTCGCATTGCCCCGGGTATTGGTCGCGTTGCCGATGCCGACCCGGTCCTCCAGATGCTTCGGCGCGCGCTTGACGAGTTGCAGCAGATGGCGCACGTCGACTCCCTGATAGACGCCCGACACGAACAGCTTCTTCGCCTTGTCGAGCGCCAGCAGTTCGATCCCTTCGGCCAGGCGGTGGCTGCCGCCGGTTAACACGACGATCGCGTCGGTCTGGGTATAGGCGTCGGGCACGCGTTCCGGGATCGAATCGGCGAAGCGCACGAGGCCGATGCCCCATAGGGCGAGAAACAGCGCGAACCCGGCGCCGACGCCGACGGCGAACCGGTGCGGGTGGGACGAGCGGCGGCTTCTCATGGCGCGGCCTCCGTCACAGCATCCGCGCGAGCGTGCGCGTGACCGTCAAACGCGCGGTCAACATGGCGATCGCCGCGACCGCAAACGGCAGCACGACGATCGCCGCCCAATGTTCGGGCGCGAGCGAGAATTCCGGCAGCAGGCCGCCTTCCATGCGTTTCAGGACCTGGCCGATGCCGTAGACCGTCGGCACGGCGAGCGCGAGGCCGATCAGGCCGCCCTTGATGCCGAGCCCCAGCGCGCGGCCGGCGAACTGGTTGGCGACGTAGGAATCCTGCGCCCCGATCAGGTGCAGGACCTCGATCGCCTCGCGGTGAATGGCGAGCCCCGTGCGCGTGGTGAAAACGACCGTGCCGACGGTCGCCACGGCGATCAGCGCCAGGACGGCGAAGGCCAGCGCCTCGACCGACCGCACCAGGCCGACCAGGCGGGAAAGCCAGACGCGGTGATCGTCGACGACGACGCCGGAGGCGACCTGGGCCAGGCGTTGACGCAGCTTGGGAACGTCGACCGCGACGCCCGGCTTGGTTTCGACGTCGATCAGGCGCGGCAGCGGCAGATCGCCGGGCCCGACCGGGCCGACCCACGGTTCGATCAGGCGCATCAATTGCGCGTCGGGCATCGCCTCGGCGCGCGCGACTTCGGGCATCCCGCGCAGCAGCGACAGCAACGCCCCGACGGTCGCGAGATCGGCCTCGCCACTGTCGCCGGGGGGCACCTGCACGGTCAGCGTCGCGCCGATGTTGCGGTCCCATCGTTGGGCCGCCGCATTCAGCAACAGCGTGCCGGTCAGCGCCAGCACGGCGAGATAGACCATGAACGCCACCAGCCACGGCAGATAGCGCCCCAGGGCGTCGCGATCGAGCGCGAAATCGCTGCGGCCTTCCAGCATCAGACGAACCTTCTCGGCAGGCGGTCGGCGAATCCGGCCGCCGCGTCCACCGCCGCGTCCCGCGCGTGTGCGGGCGCCGCCTCGACCGAGAGGGTGCCGTTCTCGATGCGTAGGCTGGGGCGACGGAGGCGTTCGACCAGGCCGCGGTTGTGGGTCGCGATCACCACCGTGGTGCCGAGCTTGTTCAACTCCTCGAACAGATGCATCAGGCGGAGCGCCATCTTGTCGTCGACGTTGCCGGTCGGTTCGTCCGCCAGCAGCAGGCGGGGCCGGGCGATCACCGCGCGCGCGATGGCGACGCGCTGCTGCTGGCCGCCCGACAGCGTCGGCGGCCGGGCCTTCATCTGGTCCTTCAAGCCGACCCAGGCCAGGAGTTCGGACACGTGCTTCTGGATGTCGGCCTCGCGCACGCCGGCGACGCGCAGCGGCAGGGCCACGTTGTCGAACGCCGAAAGATGCCCGAGCAGGCGAAATTCCTGAAAGACGACGCCGATCTGGCGCCTGAGCGCCGGAAATTGGGCGCGCGGCATGGCGGCGGTGTCCCGCCCGAACATCGAAATAAGGCCCCGGGACGGCTTCAGCGCCAGGTACATCAGCTTGAGCAGCGAGGACTTGCCGGCGCCGCTGTCGCCGAGGAGAAAGTGGAACGAGCCTTCGGACAGCGTGAAGGAAATGTCCTGCAGGACCTCGGGGCCGAGCCCGTAGCGCAGCCCCACGCTCTCGAATCGAACCACGTGGTCGATGGTGGTTCCGCCGATCACCCTTCGGTCCCGTTCAATCCATACGATCCTTGAGCGGCCGCGACACGACAGGATCGGCGCGCGGCTGCGGCTTTGGGGCCGAACAATGACACGGGGGGGCCGGCCCCGTCCAGGGCCCCTCCAGAGCCCGAGCGCGGGTTGCGTTGCGTCGGGCAAAGCCCTATAAACGCAAAGCCCTACAGGTGTTTCGTCGCGCATGATCATTTCCTGTCCGTCGTGCCAAACTCGGTATTCGGTCCCGCGCGCGTCCCTCGGTGAGGGCAAGACCGTCCGTTGCTCCCATTGCGGGTCGAACTGGTTCCAGGAACCGGTCGCGGAAACCCCGATGCCGCCGCGCGCGCCGTTGCGCCGCACCGCGCCGTCAGTCGCCCGGGCACCGGCCCCTCAAGCCTATGCGCCGGCACAGCAGGCCTATGCGCCGCCGCCGCCACCTCCTCCACCTCCACCTCCACCGCCTCCACCGCCGCCTCCACCGCCGCCGCCGCCGCCACCTCCACCTCCACCGCCGCCGCCGCCGCCTCCCCCACCGCCGCCTCCGCCACCCATGCCGGAGCCCGAACCGGTGGCCGAGGAAGAGCCGTCGATGTCGCAGGCGGAACTGGACGCCATGTTCGCCGACACGGCCGAACCCGAGCCGTTCCAGTCGCTGGTCCAGGAGGACGCGGAAGAAGAGAAGCCGGTCGATCCGGAAAATATCCCCGATCCCGAGCCGATTCCGCAGGTCCTGAGCCAGCCGGACGTCGAACAGGAGCCGAAAAAGAAAAGCCGCCTGGGCCTGATTATCGCCGTCGTCGTCGCTATCCTATTGATCGGCGGCGGCGGCGCGGCCGCGTTCCTGTTCCGTGACGCCATCATGAAGGCGGTGCCGTTCACCGCGAAGATTTACGGGCTGGTCGGCCTGGGCGGCGAAACCCTCGGCGCCGGCTTGGACATCCGCAGCGTGAAGTCGGAGCGCGAGAATCAGGCCGGCACCGACGTCCTGGTGGTGCGCGGCACGATCGCCAATGTGTCCGAGGTCGTCCGCACCGTGCCGATGATCCGGGTCGCGCTGTTCGACGTGAACGGCAAGGAAATCCAAACAACGACGACCAAGCCGACCAAACCGACCGTCGAGAAAGGCGCCGAACTCGGCTTCCGCGCCGAGATTCGGGATCCCTCGCCGCTGGCGCGCCGGCTTGAGGTCACCTTCGTCGCGCCGCCCGCCGGCAGTCCGCCGGCCCCGCCGCCCGCCCAGCCGAAGAAGCAATAGGCATCCTGCCCCTGTCCTGAGTTTTTCAGGGGTTCCCGTTCGCCGGGCGGAAGAAATTTAACCACGGAGATCGCAGAGCAAAAACCGCGCGCGCCGACGGCGCGCTATTCTTTTCTCTGCGGCCTCGGTGTCCTCTGTGGTGAGTTTTTTCAGCCGCAACGGATCGAGATCGCCGGGATCAGAACTGCCGCAGCAGGCGGTCGATGTATTCGCGCTCGATGGTGGGACGATCGCGTTCGCCCGACCGCCGGCGCAGTTCGTTGAGGATTTCCCGCGCGCGGCGGCGTTCGCCGGAGGTCGGCACCTTGACGTCGCCGTCGAGCGCGTTGCCGTAGGCGCCGTTCGGCTGGCGGCCGAACGGATCGCTGCCCTGTTCGCGTTCGCCCAAGGGCATCTGGCCCGGACCGCCCGGCGAATTGCCGAATCGCCTGGCCATCTGCTCGCCGACGCCTTCGATCGCCTTGCGCAGTTGGTTGACCGCGTCGGTCTGCGACGGCACCGCGCGGCCCGGATCGCCGTCGCCGAGCGCGCCCTCGGCGTCGCGCATGGCCCGTTCGGCCTTGCCCATGGGGTCGGGAATTTTACCCATCATCTCGTCCATCTGGCGCATCAGATTGCCGAGCATCTTGCGCAGCGCGTTCTGCGCGCCGGCCTCGTCGAGTTCGCGCTCGCCCTCGCCGCCGGGCTGGCGACCGCCCCGCTTGCCTTCCTCGCCGCCGGGACGCTGTCCGGGCATCGCACCCTGTTGCTGGGACCGCTTGAACGAGCGGTCGAGAAGCTGCTGCTGGCGGCGCGACAGTTCGCGCAAGTCGTCCATCATCTTCTTAGCCCGCTGCGCTTCCGGATTCGGCTGGCCCGCCTGCATGCCCTGCTGAAGGGCCTGAAGCATGCGTTGCAGTTCGGCCAGCATCCGCTTGGCCGCATCCATCTGGCCCGAGCGCGCGAGCTCGCGCGCTTCCTCGATCATGCGGTGCAGGTCGCTGCTGTCTACCATGCGCATGGTCTTGGGATCGAACGGCTGCGCCTGCCGGTCGTTGCCTTGGCTGGTCATTTGTTCCTGCAGCGCCTGAAGGAACTTGTCCATCGCCTGGCGCAGTTCATCCAACAGCTTTTCGAATTCCGGACTCGCCTTCTTGCCGTCCTTCAGGGCGTTTGCCAGGCGCTCCTGGATGTCGCGCAGTTCTTTTTCGGCGACGGCGAACTTGCCGTCCTCGATGCGGAGCGCGGTGTCCCATAGAATTTTCTGCACCTGGGCCACCGCCGCGTCGCCGCCGTCGAGGGCCAGTCGTCCGCGCGCGACCCGGAGCGCCAGGAACACCACGGTGTCGTTCGAGAAATGCATCGGCCGGCTGGAAATCTCGTCGAGCGCGCGAACGACGTCTTGAACGACTTCCGGCGTCGCGGTCGCCAGGCGCTTTCTCTGCTCAACGAGCGCGCGCGCGACCGGATGGTTGAAGATGCGCTCGGGGAGCACGGTCGCGATCGTGTCGCTGAGCCCCTTCTGGCCGCGGCCGTCGACGGCTTCCAGTTGAATGGTCAC
>CAZDFF010000010.1:19758-26230 GCA_964504425.1 uncultured Hyphomicrobiales bacterium | reverse complement strand
ATGACCGTGCTGCACGCGGGCGGCAAATTCGACAGCAACTCCTACAAGGTGTCCGGCGGCCTGCACGGGGTCGGCGTCTCGGTCGTCAACGCCCTGTCGGAATCGCTGGAGCTTCGCATCTGGCGCGACGGCAAGGAACATTTCATGCGCTTCCGCCACGGCGAGGCCGAAGCCCCGCTGAAGGTGACCGGCCCCGCGCCCATCGATGCCAAGGGCCCGCGCACGGGAACCGAGGTCACGTTCCTCGCCTCGAAGCAGACCTTCACCATGACCGAGTACGACTTCGCGACCCTGGAACACCGGCTGCGCGAACTCGCGTTCCTGAACTCGGGCGTCGCCTTGAAGCTGACCGACGCCCGAAGCCCCGAACACGTCGTCGTCGACCTTCACTACGAAGGCGGCCTGAAGGCGTTCGTCGATTACCTGGATCGCTCGAAAAACGCGGTCATCCCGACCATCGTGGTGCAGGGCGAGAAGGACGGCATCACCGTCGAACTCGCCATGCAGTGGAACGACAGCTATCACGAGACGACGCTCTGCTTCACCAACAACATCCCGCAGCGCGACGGCGGCACGCATCTGGCGGGCTTCCGCGGCGCCCTGACGCGCACCATCAACGGCTACGCCACCTCCAGCGGCATCGCCAAGAAGGAGAAGGTGGGCATCACCGGCGACGACGCGCGCGAAGGATTGACCTGCGTGCTGTCCGTCAAGGTGCCGGACCCGAAGTTCTCGTCCCAGACCAAGGACAAGCTGGTGTCGTCCGAGGTCCGGCCCGTGGTCGAGGGCGTGATCGGCGGGGCGCTGGACACCTGGTTCGAGGAACACCCGGGCGAAGCGCGCAAGGTGATCGGCAAGATCGTCGAGGCGGCGGCGGCGCGCGAGGCCGCCCGGAAAGCCCGCGAACTGACCCGGCGCAAGGGCGCGCTCGATTTCGCCTCGCTGCCCGGCAAGCTCGCCGATTGCCAGGAACGCGACCCGGCGCTTTCCGAACTTTTCATCGTCGAGGGCGATTCGGCCGGCGGCTCCGCGAAGCAGGGCCGCAACCGCGCCAACCAGGCGATCCTGCCGTTGCGCGGCAAGATCCTGAACGTCGAGCGCGCGCGCTTCGACAAGATGCTGTCGTCCGCCGAAATCGGCACGCTGATCGCCGCGCTCGGCACCGGGATCGGGCACGAGGACTTCGACATCGCAAAGTGCCGCTACCACAAGATCATCATCATGACCGACGCCGACGTGGACGGCGCCCATATCCGCACCCTGCTGTTGACGTTCTTCTATCGCCAGATGCGCGACATCGTCGAGAAGGGCTATCTCTACATCGCTCAGCCGCCGCTCTATCGCGCCAAACGCGGCAACGCGGAACGCTACCTGAAGGACGACGCCCAACTCGCCGATCATTTATTTTCCACCGCGATCGACGAGGGCGCCGTCTTCGTGCCCTACAACGGCCAGCAGATCGCCGGAAGCCACCTGCGCGAAGTACTCGAGGAAGCCCGTCAGGTGCGCGAACTCCTGGAACGGCTGGAACGTCACGTGCCGATCCGCATCATCGAGCAAGCCGCGATCTCGAGCGCGCTGAACCCGGATATCCTGTCCGACGAGCCCAAGGCCGACCAGGTCGCCGACTACCTCACCAAGCGGCTCAACAAGCTCGAACCGGCCGGCGAGAAGGAATGGCACGGCAAGCCGCTGGCGGACGGCGGGCTGGAATTCGTCCGCACCCTGCGGGGCGTGGCCGAACGGCACGTCATCGACGGCGCCCTGATACGCTCGGCGGATGCCCGGCGCCTCAACGAACTTGCCGGCAAGCTCTGGGATTTCTACGCCGATCATGGCGTGCTCAAGGTGAAGGATGTCGAATTTCCGATCACGGGGCCCATGTCCCTGGTCGATTCGATCATGCAGCACGGCCGCAAGGGCGTCGCCATTCAACGTTACAAGGGTCTGGGAGAAATGAACCCGGAACAGCTTTGGGAAACGACGCTCGACCCGAACGTCCGCGCATTGTTGCAGGTCAAGGTCAGCCACGCGGACGCCGCCGAGGAAGTCTTCTCGACCCTCATGGGCGACATGGTCGAGCCCCGGCGCGACTTCATCCAGGCCAACGCCTTGAAGGTCGCGAACCTGGACGTATAATCGGAAGCGACCATGGACAAGCCCTACGCACTCGGCAATTTCATCGACGACCTTGAGGCCGTGGTTCGGCGCGAGCCCGACCAGTGGAAGGTCGTCGGCGCGGTCGAACCCCTGATGAAGCGGCTGATCACGTCCGAGGATCTCGGCTGGCTCAAGAAGGAATATCGGAAGCCGCCGGTCGGCAAGACCGGCCCTGCCGCCGGCTACGGCCAGTATTGCCTCTATCGCCGCGGGCTCGAGCTCTCCGTCATCGCCTTTTGCTGGGGTCCGGGGAAGGGCACGCCGATTCATGATCATCTGTCATGGGGCGTGCTCGGATTCATCGACGGCCTGGAAAAGGAAACCCGCTATAAGCGGCTCGACGACGGCGGTGACGCGGATCGCGCCGAACTGCGAGAGATCGGCGTCGTCTACACGAAGAAGGGCGAGACCGCCCACATCGTCACGCCGTCGCGCGACATCCACAAGGTCGAAAACCCGGGCGACATCCCGTCGCTCAGCATCCACGTTTACGGCTGCGACATGGGCCGCCAGCGCCGTCGGCGCTACGACGCCGAAACCGGCCGGATCGAATGGTACACGACCGCCCACGATTCCGACGAGATCGTGGTTTCCTGAGCCCTGAAAAAGGCTTTGCGTTAACCCGATCCTAAGGCCCCGGGCCGAGACTGGCCCGATGAAGAAGTCCGCCCGCAAGGCAACCGACAAGTCCAAGGACGTGCCGAAAAAGGCCCGGCCCCGGGGCCTGCTGCGCGGCGTCTTCGGCTTCCTCGCCAAATGGGGGCTGGTCGCGGGAATCTGGGGTTCCGTCGCCGCCGCCGCCCTGATCGTCGTCTATGCCTACGATCTGCCGAACGTCGACGAGGCGTTCGCGCCGACCCGTCGGCCGACCGTGACGGTGCTCGCCGCCGACGGATCGGAAATCGCCGCCGTCGGCGATCTTTACGGCATGCCCGCGCGCCTGGCGGACCTGCCGCCGGCGCTGCCGCACGCGGTGATCGCGACCGAGGACCGACGTTTTTACGATCACATGGGTCTCGATCCGATCGGGCTCGTCCGCGCCCTGGTGGCGAACCTGCGTGCCGGACGCGTCGTCCAGGGCGGCAGCACCATCACCCAGCAGGTGGCGAAGAACCTGTTCCTCTCCTCCGAACGCTCGATCAAGCGCAAGGTCCAGGAACTGCTGTTGGCGCTGTGGCTGGAGCGGCGCTTCACCAAGGATCAGATCCTGACGGTCTATCTCAACCGCGTCTATCTGGGCACTGGAACCTACGGCGTCGAGGCCGCGGCCAAGCGCTATTTCAACCGGCCGGTACGGACGCTCTCGACCTGGGAAGCGGCGATGATCGCCGGATTGCTGAAGGCGCCCAGCCGCTACAACCCCTTTGCCGATTCGAAACGGGCGGACGAACGGACGGATCAAGTGCTGGAAAACATGGTCGCCGCCGGTTACCTGACGCCCGACCAGGCGAAAAAGGCCGCCGTCCGCAAGCGCGGCGTGGTCGCTTCGAGGCCCGGCAATCAGATCCGCTATTTCGTCGACTGGGTGATGGAACAGGCACCCGGTTTCGTCAGCCCCGACGATCGCGATCTGGTCGTGCAGACGACACTCGACAAGCGCATGCAGCACCAGGCGGAAGCCGCCATCGCGCGGGTCCTAGACGGCCTGGGCCGAAAGAAGGACGTCGGCGAGGCCGCGCTGGTCGCGCTGACGCCGGACGGCGCGGTGCGGGCCATGGTCGGCGGCCGCGACTACCGGCAAAGCCAGTTCAACCGCGCGACGCAGGCGTCTCGCCAACCCGGGTCGGCGTTCAAGCCGTTCGTCTATCTGGCGGGCCTCGAGCGCGGCATCGGTCCCGACGCCCGATTCAAGGACGCGCCCTTTTCCATCGACGGCTGGAGCCCCAGGAACTTCAAGCCCGGCTTCCAGGGCGACGTGACGGTGGCCGAGGCCTTGGCCCAGTCCATCAACACGGTCGCGGTCCTGGTCGCGCGCACGGCCGGCGAAAGGCGCGTCGTCGAAACGGCGAAGCGCCTGGGTCTGAGAGGCGATTTCATGCCGACGCCGGCGCTCGCGCTCGGCACCGGCGAGGTCAGCCTGCTCGCCTTGACCGCCGCTTACGGACCGTTTGCGAACGGCGGCATGGGAGTCTGGCCTTACGGCATCGAAAAAATTACCGACAATCGCGGGCGCGTGCTCTACGCCAGAACGGGATCGGGACCGGGCCGCGTCATCGCGCCCGACACCGCCGCGACCATGACCCGGATGCTCGTCCGCGTCATTGAAGACGGCACCGGCCATGCCGCCGCCATCGACCGGCCCGCCGCGGGCAAGACCGGCACCAGCCAGAACCATCGCGATGCCTGGTTCATCGGCTTCACCGCCGACCTGGTGGCGGGCGTGTGGATGGGCAACGACGACGGCAAGCCGATGCGCGGCGTGACCGGCGGCGGCCTGCCCGCGCTGACCTGGAACGATTTCATGGCGGCGGCGCACAAGGGCCGGCCGGCCAAGCCGCTGAAGGGCGCCGAACCGCCGGCACCGTCATTTCCAATCAATGTATTCGGGACTCTGTTCGGCGGCGCCGGATAGAACGCTCTAGCGTTTAAAGGCGATCCAGCCGCCGAACACCAGGGCGCGAAAAAACGGTTCCGGCGCGCCGAACCCCGCCATCCGCAGCAACCGGGCGAGCCGCCGTTCGGCGATCAGGTGGATGTCCTTACGGATATAAACCCGGCCCTTCTTGATGTCCTTCCGCTCCACCCCGCGTTCCGCCTGGAAACGTTGCCAGACATCCATCAGGCGCCGGAATCCCTTGTCGTCCCGGTCGCCGAACATATCGGTCAGGATCAACGGCCGGCCGCGCTTGAGCCGCTTGCCGATGGCACGAAGGAGTTCCAGTTTCGCGCCGTCGTCGGCGACGAAATGCATGACGAGAATGAGCGTCGCCGCGTCGAAGCCCTTGTCATCGAGGCCACCGACGAGACCCTCGAACAGCTTCACCCGACGGCCGAGCTTGGCCTTGGCGACGTTGCCGCGCGCCTTGGCGATCATGGCGGACGACGGATCGACGCCGACGAGCCTGAGGCCCGGATAGGTCTTGGCAATGTCGACGGTTTCGCGCCCCGTGCCGGCGCCGACGATCAAGACCCGGCCCTTGCCGCCGGTAATTTCGCCGACGGCGACGCGAGCGAGTTCGTGCACCGTCGCGTAACCCGGGATGACTTGGTGGATGCGCCGGTCGTAGTTCTTGGCCCGCGCCTTGTCGAAATGACGTTTCGGGTCCTGGGTCTTACGCCGGGGCTTTTTCACGATGCCGGTCCTTTCCACGGAATCAGCGCGGGGACCCGGGATCGATAGCGCGCGTAGGCTTCGCCGTAAAGGCCGAGCAGCTTGCGCTCCTCCAATGCCATGCCGATCAGCAGATAGAGGCTTCCCCAGGCCGCGGTCGCGAGCGAGAACGGGTCGATAACCCGGCCCCAAAGAATGAGTAAGCCGCCGGCATAGATCGGATGACGAACCCAACGGTGAATGCCGTCGATGTGCAAGGGTTCGTCATCGGGCTCGGCGAAGTCCCGGCGCAGCTGCGCCGTGCCGGCGAAACGACTGAGGTCGTAGCGCATCAGCCCGGCGATCAATATGCCGACGCCCGCGATCTGGGCCGCGAGCATCGCGGCCGGCAACGGCGACGGCGGGGCGAACGGCGCCGCGCCGCGAAACAAGCGCCAACCGGCGACGACGACGAGAGCGATGGAAACGAGAGCGACGAGATTATAGGCAAGCCGATAGCCGCGCCCCAGAAGCGGCTTGAGGCGGGCCTTGACCGCGTTTGCCGCGAACAGCGAATGGAAAAACCCGAAGGCGATCCAGGCCAGCCCGTAGAGGGCGTGCGCCTCGATCATGGCTTCGCTACTTGCCCATGCGGGCGATGGTCGCGCTGGTCGAATGGCCGGGCGCCAGATCCGCCAGCAATACGCGCCCGCCCCAGGATTCGACCTGGGCCGCGCCGACGACCGCGTCCTTGGCGTAATCCTTGCCTTTGACCAGGAGCGCCGGCTTCAAGGCGACGATGAGATCGAGCGGCGTCGGTTCGTCGAAAACCACCACCATGTCCACCGTTGCCAACGAGGCCAGCACCTGGGCGCGTGCGGTTTCGTTCTGGACCGGGCGGCCGTCACCCTTCAAGCCCTTGACCGAGGCATCGCTGTTCAAGCCGACGACCAGCCGGTCGCAGGCCTTCCGCGCCTGGGCCAGCAGCGACACGTGACCGGGATGCAGCAGATCGAAGCAGCCGTTGGTGAAGCCGACCTTCAGACCCTTGCGTCGCCATTG
>CAZDFF010000010.1:8088-19658 GCA_964504425.1 uncultured Hyphomicrobiales bacterium | reverse complement strand
GTCGCCAGCACGGATTTGACGCCCGCGGTCGCGATCAGGCGTTTCGCCGCCGCGACTACGGCGTCGTCGCCGTCGACCGGCATGCCGGTCGCTTCGCCCAATTCGCGCCGGTTCGGCGTCAGGATGGTGGCGCCTCGATAACGCGAATAGTCGTTGCCCTTGGGATCGACGATCGCGGGCTTGCCGGCCTTGGCGGCGACCCCGATCAGCTTCGCCGCCATGTCGCCCGCGAGAACGCCCTTGCCGTAATCCGACAGCACCATGACCTGCGCGGTTTTCATCGCCGTCTCGGCGGCCGCGACGATCCGGGACGCGGCATCGGCGTCGAGCGGGCCCACGGTTTCGCGATCCGCGCGCAGCATCTGTTGGCCGCCGCCGAGGTAGCGCGTCTTGATCGATGTCGCGCGCTCGCGAACCACAACGAGGCCCGGCTTGGCGCCGGGCAATTCCTGAAGCAATCCGGCGACCTCGGCCCCCGCCGTGTCGTCGCCGATGGCGGCGATCAGAGTCGCGCCGCCGCCCAAGGCGGCGACGTTGCGGATCACGTTGCCGGCGCCGCCCAGCATCGCCGTTTCGCTCCGCACCCGCAGCACGGGGATGGGCGCTTCCGGCGAGATGCGTTCGACCTCGCCCTGCACGTAGCGGTCCAGCATCACGTCGCCGACGACGACGACCTCGGCGCCGGTCAGCTTTTCGACCAGGGCGGCCAGATGGGAGCGATCCGTCATCCGACCAGCCCCAATTCCAGTTCGAGCGCGCCGCACAGCATCTGTCCCAGCGTGATGTGCATTTCCTGTATGCGCGCCGTCGCGTCGCTGGGCACGATCAACAACGGATCGGCGACGCCGACCAGGCGCCCGCCGCCCTTGCCGCCCAGCGCCGCCGCGACGCAGCCCATGTCCTTGGCTTTTTTCAATGCGCGGATCACGTTCTCGCTGTTGCCGGATGTGGTGATGCCGAGGACGAGATCGCCACGACGGCACAACGCTTCGACCTGGCGCGAAAACAGATTGTCGAACCCAAGATCGTTGCCGATCGCGGTCAAGGCCGAGGTGTCGGTGGTAAGCGCGATCGCGGCGATCGGCGCGCGGTCCTTCTTGTAGCGCACGGTCAGTTCGGTCGCGAGATGCTGCGCATCGCCGGCGCTGCCGCCGTTGCCGAACAGAACGATCTTGCCGCCGCCCCGGATCGTCGCGACCGCCGCGCCGAGAAGCCGCTTGAACGGTTCCTTCAACGTGTCCCTGGTTGCCGCCGCGACGGCGGCATGTTCGTCCATCTCGGCCGAATAAAAAGCGTCGAGGTCCATTGTCGTTCCGGTTCCTTACAGGTCGATCCGCTGGCCGGTGCGCAGGCTTTCCATCGCCGCGACGGTGGCCGCCGAGGTTTCGATCAGCTCGGCCTCGTCGATCGGCGGCGGACCGCCCATCCGAACCGCGTCGACGAAGGCGCGAAGCCCGGCGGCGATTCCCTTGTCGCCCGCTCCCTGCTTCTCGATCGCGTGCTTGCCGTGACGGTCGATCGAAAGCTGACGGAAATTGTCGAGCGCCAACGTCGTGCCGCCGGCGAAAATCTCGAACCGCTCCTTGCCGGCGCCGGGGTCGCCCTTGGCGCTGTAGAAGACCGTGGCCAGGCTGCCGTCGGCGAACCGAATATTGACCGCCACGTCCTCGGCGGCGCCGCCGTGCGCGGCCTCGGCCGCGACCGAGCGGATCGGCGAAGCGACAAAAAAGCGCGCCAAATCGATGAAATGGCAAACCTCGCCGAGAATTCGCCCGCCGCCTTCGTCCGCGCCTTGGATCCAGCTATCGGCCGGAACCGCGCCCGCGTTAACCCGCAGCAACACGGTCTTCGGCCCCGCGACGTCGGCCAGTGCCGCCCGGACCTTGAGCGAAAACGGCGCGAAGCGCCGGTTGAAACCGACTTGAAAGAAGGCCGCCGACGCGCCGCGCGCCTCGATCACGCGATTAAGGTCGGCCAGCGAAAGGCCGAGCGGCTTTTCCACCAGCACGGCCTTGCCCCCGGCCAGCGCGCGCGCCGTCAGGTCGGCGTGGCTGTCGTGCCGGGTCGCGATCAGGACGGCGTCGATATCGGGATTTTCGATCACGGCGGTTTCGTCGGCGCTGGCATGGAGAAAACCGAACGTCTCGCGCGATTGCTCGGCGCTGGCGCCGCGCAACGTCGCCAGTGTGTGCAGCTTGACGTGCGCCAGTTTCTTCAGCTCGGGCAACAGCACCGACTTGGCGAACGCGCCGGCGCCGACGACGCCGAGCCGAACTTCGCCTTTTCTCGCTTTCGCCGACGCGGGGAACCGTGGCCGCACCACGTTCGACGGTGCCGGATAGGCCATGACCACCCCAAGATGCGGGGCCTCGCCGCCGGTCACCAGCGCGTAGGCGCGCTCGGCGTCGTCGAAGGCATAACGGTGCGTGATCAGGGGCGACACGTCCAGACCCTTGCCCAGGGCCATCAGGCGGAGAATTTCATTCAGGTTCGCGGTCTCGGTCCAGCGCACCCAGCCTTCCGGGTATTTCGCGCCCTTTTGTTCGTATTCCCGGTCGTAGCGCCCGGGTCCATAGGAACGCGAGACGACGATGCTCAATTCCTTCTTCATAAAATCGGCGTAGGGAAACTGGGTGCCGGTCATGCCGACCAGCACGACCTTGGCCCGATCGCGGGCGATGTCGGCGGCTTTTTCCAACGGTTCGTTTTCCGTCGTCGCGGCGGCGATCAGGACCGCGTCGACGCCGAGCCCGCCGGTCATGGCCGCGACCGTTTCGGAAAGTCCGCCGTTCGCCAGATCGAACGCGATTTCGGCGCCCAGGGATTTCGCCAGATCGAGCCGCGCCCGGTCGTAATCGAGCGCCAGCACGCGTGCGCCGGAAAGAGTCAGAAGGCGCGCCGCCAACTGCCCGACCAGGCCGACGCCGACGACGGCGACCGTATCGCCCAGACCGGCGCCGGTGTTGCGGACCGCGTGCAGCGCGATCGCGCCGACGGTGGCGAACGCCGCCTGTTCGTCGGGCACACCGTCCGGCACGCGCGCCGCGAGGTTTTCCGGCACGACATTCAGTTCGGCGTGATTGGCGATGCCGGCGCCGGCGATCGCGACCCGTTCTCCGACGCGGAAGCGGCCTTCCAGGCCCTGGCCGACGGCGACGATTTCGCCCGCCGCCGAATAACCGAGCGGGAGCGGTTCGTCGAGCCGCGCCATCACGGCACGGAACGTGGCGGCGACCCCGTCGCGCTTGGCCTTGTCGACGACCTTCTTCACCAGATCGGGCCGGGCCTTGGCCTTGGCCGCCAGGTTCTTTTTCGCGAACTCCACGACCATGCGCTCGGTGCCGGCGGAAATCAGTGACGCGCGGGTGCGCACCAGAAGCGCGCCCGGGCGCACCTTCGGGTCGGGCACCTCGCGGAGCTTCAATTTGCCGCTCCGCGCGCTCTGGATAACCTGACGCATGGCCTCTTTTACCCTTATTTCCTAGGGATTTGTACTACATTCGGGGTGTCCCGAGCCCGTGCGAACGAGCCCTCGCGCAGATCGGGGTTTCGCCCGTCCCGGCGGCGCGCTAACAATGCGCCCCAATGTGTGGTCTCGCCGCCGTTTTCGCCCATGGCCCGGACGCCCCGCCCGTCGACGGCGAAGCGCTTCTGAAGGTTCGCGAGGCCATGCGGGCGCGCGGGCCCGACGACGCCGGAACCTGGATCGCGCCCGATCGCCGCATCGGCTTGGCGCACCGGCGACTTTCCATCATCGACCTGTCGACCGCCGCGGCCCAGCCGATGACATTGGCCGAAGGCGGTTACCGGATCGTCTTCAACGGCGAAATTTATAACTTCCGCGCCTTGCGCGCCGAGTTGGAAGCGAAGGGCGAACGCTTCCAGACCCAATCGGACACCGAAGTGATCCTGCGCCTTTACAAGCGCGAGGGCGCGGCGATGGTGCCGAAGCTGCGCGGCATGTTCACGTTCGCGATCTGGGACGAAGCCAAGGCGACCCTGTTCCTGGCGCGCGATCCGTTCGGCATCAAGCCGATCTATTACGCCGACGACGGCAAGACGTTCCGGACGGCATCGACCGTGAAGGCGTTGTTGGCGGGCGGCGGTATTGACACGTCGCCGGAGCCCGCCGGCCACGTCGGCTATTTCCTGTTCGGCTACGTGCCGGATCCGTTTACGGTCTATCGCGGCATTCGCGCGCTCGAGGCCGGGCACACGCTGACGCTCAAACGGGGCGACGCGCTCCGCATCCATCGTTACTTCGATTTGCAGGACGGATTCGCCGCGCCACCGAATGCACGGCCACCCGATTTGCGCCGGGTTCTGCTCGAGTCGGTCGAACACCACATGGTCGCCGACGTGCCGGTCGGCGTATTCCTGTCGGCGGGCATGGATTCGACGACCATCGCCGCACTGGCCGCGGAAGGCCAAAACGCCGGCCTGGACACCTTCACGCTGGGTTTTCGTGAATTTCAGGGAACCGCGCGGGACGAGGTGCCACTGGCCGAGGAAACCGCGCGCGTGCTCGGCACCCGGCACAAGACCGACTGGGTCGAAGGCCATACCTTCAAGGACGATTTCGACGGACTGCTCGCGGCGATGGACCAGCCGACCATCGACGGCGCCAACACCTACTTCGTCGCCAAGGCGGCGCGCGGCGCCGGCCTGAAGGTGGCGCTGTCCGGCCTTGGCGGCGACGAACTGTTGGGCGGCTACGACACCTTCGCCAAGGTGCCGGCGCTGACCGGCGCCGTCGGTTGGATTCCGGGCGCGAGATGCATCGGCACCGCATTGCGCGTTGTCGCTGCGCCGATCGTCAAGCACTTCACGACGCCGAAGGCGGCGGCGGTTCTGGAACTCGGCACGCGCGCGTCGGATGCCTACCTGCTGCGGCGCGGGTTGTTCATGCCCTGGGAACTCGCGGACGTGCTCGATCCCGACATGGCGCGCGAGGGCTGGCGGACGCTCGATCCGCTGGTGCGATTGGCCAAGGATTGCGACCGGGCGAAAACCGACTGGCGCCGGGTCCAGGCCCTGGAGTTCGCCTGGTACATGCGAAACCAGTTGTTGCGCGATTCCGATTGGGCCGGCATGGCGCATTCGCTGGAAATCCGCGTGCCCCTGGTCGACGCTTGGCTTTTTCGCGAACTCGTGCCCTGGCTCGACGGCCCCGATCGGCCGACCAAGCGCAAGATGGCCGAAACGCCGAAGAACCCGCTCCCGCGCGCGGTGCTGGACCGGCCGAAGACCGGCTTCGCCGTGCCGGTGACGGAATGGATTCGGGGCGAAGGCCGCGCCGAGGAACGCGGCTATCGCGGCTGGGCACGCCACGTGCACGCCCGATATTTCGCCGCGTGACCGCGCGGTCGGGGCGGATCAGCCCAGGTGTTTCTTGAAGTAGGCGATGGTCTTCTTGAGGCCGGCTTCGAGTTCGACCTTCGGCTTCCATCCCAGCTTCTTCTTCGCCAGGGCGATATTCGGACAACGCTGCTTCGGATCGTCGCCGGGCAGGGGTTTCTTCACGAATTTCGATTTTGATCCGGTCAGGCGCACGATTTTTTCGGCCAGCGCCTTGATCGTGAATTCGTTCGGATTGCCGAGGTTCATCGGCCCGACGACGTCGTCGGGCGCGTCCATCAGACCGATCAGGCCGTCGATCAGATCGTCGACATAACAGAAGGACCGGGTTTGCTTGCCGTCGCCATAGATGGTGATGGGTTTTCCGGCCAATGCCTGAACGATGAAATTGGATACGACCCGGCCGTCGTTCGGGTGCATCCGGGGGCCATAGGTATTGAAAATGCGCGCGACGCGAATGTTCACCCCGTTCTGGCGGTGGTAATCGAAAAACAGCGTTTCGGCGCAACGCTTGCCTTCGTCGTAGCAGGCGCGCGGGCCGATCGGATTGACGCTGCCGCGATAGTCTTCCGTTTGCGGATGGATTTCCGGATCGCCGTAAACTTCGCTGGTCGACGCCTGAAGGATTTTCGCCTTGGTCCGCTTCGCCAAACCCAGCATGTTGATGGCGCCGTGCACGCTGGTCTTGGTCGTCTGCACCGGATCGTGCTGGTAATGGATCGGCGAGGCGGGACAGGCCAGATTGTAGATCTCGTCGACCTCGACGTAGAGCGGAAACGTCACGTCGTGACGCAACAGTTCGAAATGCGGATGGCCGAACAGGTGCGCGATATTGTCCTTGGTGCCGGTGAAGTAATTGTCCATGCACAGCACGTCATCGCCGCGTTCGAGCAGCCGCTCGCACAGGTGCGAGCCCAGGAATCCCGCGCCGCCCGTAACCAGAACCCGCTTTCTGACATGCATTCGATATTCCCCCTGTGCGCGGCGATCCTAGACCATGAACCAGCCGTTCGGAAATCCCTCACGTCTGGATAAACGTTCGCTCGGCGCCCACCATCGCCAACGCCGTCAGACATCCGGTCATGACCGCGCCGGTATCGATGCCGATGCGGTTGATGCGCGTTTCGGGTTCGTCGACAACCGTATGCCCGTGCACGACGACGGGGCCGAAGTCGGCGTCCGAATTCAGGAACTCATGACGGATCCAAAGCAGATCGCTTTCACGCTGTTCCTCCATCGGCAAGCCCGGGCGGACACCGGCATGAACGAACAGATAATCGCCTTCGCGGTGCCAGAGTTCCAAGCCTTCGAGAAATCGGCGATGACGCGACGGCAATGCCCGCCCAAGATCGGCCCGGGCGCTTTCCAACCGGTCCTCGCCCCGGGTCGGATCGAGCACGTCGACGCCGTAACTCCGCAACGTCGCCATGCCGCCGTTGAGCATCCACGACGTCGCCAGAGACCCGTCGTCGAGGAACCTCAGCATGAAATCCTCATGGTTGCCCTTGAGAAACCGGGACTCGAACCCGTCGATCGGCCGTTCGATCAGGCGTTCGATGACCCCTCTGCTGTCCGGGCCCCGATCGACGTAATCGCCCAGATAGACGACCACCCGCCGGTCGACCCGCCGTCTGCCGGCATCCGCCAAGATCATCGCCTGAAGCTTGTCCAAAAGGTCGAGACGGCCGTGGATATCGCCGACGGCATAGATTGCCGCGCCGTCCGGCGCTTTAGCCGGTCGGACACGCGACCCATTCCCGTCGGGGCGGTGCTGTACAGGAACCATAGCCTTGAATATGATGGACTTTAGCCGTCGGATAGGCCGATCATCATGACGCGCCGAGGCAGGCTGGACAAGCCGGTCTCGGTCCTGTTTGCGTCCCCGCCGGGAGGGCGGGCGATGGTCGGTTGCGGGTCTGCTTGCGAAGGCCCGGCGATGGTCTGAAAAGAAACGTTAAGACGTCCAGAAGGATTGTGACATGGCCGACGGCCAGGGTGCGAACAGCGAAGAAGCCATGCTGGTCGAGCGTCTGAGGCGCGTCGCCGACACGCCGGCGGGATTCTTCGCCGTTCACATCCACCTTTCCCGGCTGCGACCCGGCAATCGGCAGCCTCATTTTCTCGACATCGCCAAACGCACGTTCGACGGCATGGTGATGAACAGCGAGACGGTGATTTTCGGCCTGCAGAACGGCGACGTGGTGGTGATCTGCCGCAACGTGCCGATCGAGGACATGGATACGCCGATCGAGAAAGTTCGCGCGCTGTTCAAGGAAGACCCGCTGACCGCCGTCGACGAATCCGGGTTGGAGGATCGCTTCACCACCTGGTACGACCTCGCCTCGCGCGACGACCTGACCACATTCCAGGCCGAGGCCGAAAAACTGCTCGCCAACTCCCTGCAACAGGCGAAAAGGCCCCAGGCCGCGCAACAACAGCAGCCCGAGGGCACGCCGCTCGGCCCGGCCAACCTGGCGCAGATCAACCGGAATCTTCAGGGCGTTCGCGTCGCCGACCTGATTCGCGAGCAAACCGCGGTTCGCGTTCAATCCGGCGGCAAGGGCGAAATCGTGTTCCGCGAGAATTTCATCGCCATGACCGAATTGAAGGAGCGCGTCGCGCCCGACGTGAACCTGTTCGCCAGCGCGTGGCTGTTCCAATACCTGACGGAAACGCTCGACAGGCGTATTCTTTCGATCATTTCGCAGCGCAATTTTCAAACCATGAAGGACCCGATCAGCCTGAACCTGAACATCGGCACCGTGCTGAGCCGCGAATTCCAGACGTTCCATCAGAACGTCGGCGATCGCGCCAACATGATCGTCGTCGAGATGCAGGTGATCGACATCTTCGCCGACATGAACACATTCACGTTCGCCAGGCGCTCGTTGCAGGAAAAGGGCTACCGGGTCCTGGTCGACGGTCTCAATCCCTTGAGCCTCCATTTCTTCGACCCGGGCCTCCTGGAAGCCGATTTCATCAAGATCGGCTGGGGCCCGGAATTCGCCGGCGACACGCCCGAAAGCCGCCTGACCGAGGCCCGCGAGGCGATCGCGCACGCGGGCAAGGACGCCGTCATCCTGTCGCGGGTCGGCGACGAACAGGCGATTCGCTGGGGCCTGTCGCTCGGCATCACGCGCTTCCAAGGCTACTTCATCGACCGGCTGATCAACGCCAAGGCGTTGCAGTTCGGCACGGCCTGAAGGACGAATACCGATGGCCACGCCGCCGCCGCCCGCGTCGAAGCAGCTCCCGAGCCAGGAAAACCTGCTGCTGAACTACGTCCATCGCCTCGAGAAACAGAAGGCCGGACGCCGGGTCTTGCATGTCCATCTTTCGCAGCTCCGGCCCTTCAATCGGCGCGATACGCACCTTCGTACCGCCGCCAGCAACTTCGAGCCGTTGGTGAAGGGAATGGTTGGACAGCTCTTCACCTTGAAGAACGGCGACCTGTTCTTCATCTTCAAGGCCGAGGCGCAGCCGCAGCTCGAAACCATCGTTCAACAGATTCGGTTTCTGTTCAGCGAAGATCCCTTGGTGGTCGAAGAGGAAAGCGGACAGCGCGCTTTCGCCTCTTGGTATGACGCCGAGACGCAATTCGACGACATTATCGAAGTCGTGCGCAGCTTCGCCGACGCCGAACAGAGGCGCTCGACGGAAGGCTCGAAGACGCGCCTCGACGCGCGAGCAGCCCTGAAAGCCCGACAGGAGATGGGCGAGCCCTTGACGCCCGAGGTGTTGTCGAGGATTGAACAGGCGCTTCAGCGCGCCGATCTTTCGAACTTGGTGCGCCGACAGTTCGTCTGCGGCATCGATTCGAAAATGACCCCGGAACAGGAATTCAGCGAGCTGTTCATATCGATCAAGGATCTGCGCGAAACGCTGCTGCCCGGCGTCAACCTGCTGTCCAACCGATGGCTGTTCCAGCACCTGACCGAAACGCTGGACCGGCGCATGCTGTCCATGCTGTCGAAGACGGACCGGATCACCATCAGCGGAGAAATCAGCTTCAACATCAACGTCAAGACGCTCCTGGCGCCCGAATTCCTGACATTCGACGACAACATCGCGGCGGCCCGGCGCGGCAACATGATCATCGAACTGCAGAAGGAAGACATCTTCGCCGATCTCGGCACGTTCCTGTTCGCGCGCGAATTCGTGCAGCACAAGGGCTACCGGGTCCTGCTCGACGGGTTGACGTTCCAGACCATGGACATCATCGATCGCGGTCGCCTGGGCGCCGACCTCGTCAAGTTGATCTGGCATAGCGAAATGGCCGACGGCGGCGACGCCGCGCAGAGCCGCGTTCGCGCGATGGTGCAACGGACCGGACCGGATCGGGTCGTGCTTTGCCGATGCGACAACCGCGAATCGATCGACTTCGGCCGCGCGGTCGGCATCCAACGCTTCCAGGGCCGCTTCGTCGAAAACCTGATCGCCGAGGACAGCCGCCGGCGCGACCTTCTGCGGCTGAAGCGGCGCATCGAACGCAGCCAGGAACCGTCGACCGAATAGGGTCGGCCGTATCTCTCATGGATACCGGACCGTCCGGCGACATCGTCGTCGTCGAGAATCTCACCAAGCGCTTCGGCGCCGTCGCGGCCGTTTCCGGCCTCGACTTCGCGGTGCCGAGCGGCGGCATCACCGCGCTTCTGGGCGCGAACGGCGCCGGAAAATCGACCACCATCGCGATCCTGCTGGGCCTGCTCAAGCCGACGTCGGGCCGTGTCACGGTCATGGGCGTGGATATGGCCCAGGATCGCCACCGCGCGCTCGCGGCGATGAATTTCTCCTCGCCTTACGTCAACCTGCCGGCCCGCATCAGCGTACGGGAAAACCTTGTCGTCTACGGTCACCTTTACGGCGTGAAGGATTTGAAAACCCGAATCGCGCGCCTTGCTGGCGAACTCGATCTCGGACCTTTTCTCGATCGCCCGACCGGCAGCCTTTCGGCGGGCGAAACGACCCGCGTCGCGCTTGCCAAGGCGTTCCTGAACGAGCCCCGCCTGCTGCTGTTGGACGAACCGACCGCGTCCTTGGACCCCGATACCGGCGACTGGGTGCGCACGTATCTGGAACGCTATCGGGAGACGACGGGCGCGACGATCCTGCTGGCGTCGCACAACATGGCCGAGGTCGAACGCCTGGCGGACCGGGTTCTGATGATGAAAGCGGGGCGGATCGTCGCGGCCGGCGCGCCGAAGGAACTCATCGAACGTTACGGACGACGCACGATGGAAGAAGTTTTTCTCGATATCGCCCGCGGCCGTTCCGCCGACGGCGACGGAGCGGCACCATGACCGGTCCCGCCTTCGATCTGCCGCCGGCGTCGCTGTTTTCGTGGCGGCGCGTCGGCGCGATCTTATTGCGTCACCTTTATGTCTTCAAGCGCTCGTGGCCGCGCGTGCTGGAGCTGATCTACTGGCCGGTCATGAACATGATCGTCTGGGGATTGATCACCAATTTCTTCGTCCAGCATTCGACCTGGATCGCGCAGGCCGTGGGCGTGCTCATCACCGCCGTCCTGCTGTGGGACGCGCTGTTCCGTTCCAATCTCGGCGTCGCCCTTTCCTTCATCGAGGAAATGTGGTCGCGCAATCTCGGCCAGCTTTTCGTCAGCCCGCTGCGGCCGATGGAAATGGTCGCGGCGCTGGCGATCATGGGCGCGCTCCGCACGCTGATCGCCGTCGTGCCGGCAGCGCTGTTGGCGTGGCCGCTCTACGACGTCTGGGTTTTCCAGATGGGGCTGCCGCTGCTGATCTATTTCGCCAATCTGCTGGTCATGGGCTGGTGGATGGGCCTGTTCGCCTCGGCCCTTGTGCTGCGCTACGGACTCGGCGCGGAAAGCCTCTGCTGGTTGGTGATCTTCATGATCGCGCCGATCAGCTGCATTTATTATCCGGTCGCGACGCTGCCCGGATGGCTGCAGCCGGTGGCCTGGGCACTGCCGACCGCACACGTCTTCGAAGGCATGCGCCACGTGTTGCTGGACGGCACCTTCCGCATGGACCTGCTGCTCGGCGCCGTCGGACTGAACGTCCTTTATTCCGTACTGACGGCGCTGTTCTTCCTGTGGATGTTCGAGCGGGTCCGCGACCTGGGCCTGCTGCTGCGTCAGGGCGAATAGTTTTTACGTGCCCTTGCCGCTGACGCCGGCCTCGGCGAAGGTCGCCATGCCGCCGTGGCAGACGGCGGCCGCCTTCAGGATCGCG
>CAZDFF010000010.1:0-7988 GCA_964504425.1 uncultured Hyphomicrobiales bacterium | reverse complement strand
CGCTTCACCGCCGCCGCGACGACTTGGGCCTTGCGCGACAACGCCTTGCCCTTGACTCCGGTGCCGGGGCCGGTCCAATCCGTCGCCTTGCCGCCATGAAGCGCTAGGCACAAGGTCGCCGCCGCCGCCGTGGTGTTGCCGATGCCCATCTCGCCCAGGCACAGCACGTCGGCGCGTTTCGGCACGGCGGCCATGCCGGCCCGGATCGCGGCCATGCATTCCGCTTCGGTCATCGCCGGGCCTTGGGTGAAGTCGGCGGTCGGCGCGGCGAGATTAAGCGCCTTGACGCGAAGGCCGGCGCCGAAGGCGCGGCAAAGCTGATTGACCGCCGCGCCGCCCGCCTTGAAATTCGCCACCATCTGCGCCGTCACGTCGGCCGGATACGCGGAAACACCCTGGGCCGTGACCCCGTGATTGGCAGCGAAGACGCGCGCCGCCGGTTTTTCCATCCTCGGCGGATGGCGACCCTGCCAGGCGGCCAGCCATTCGGCGATCTCCTCCAGGCGGCCGAGCGACCCCGGCGGCTTGGTCAAATTCGGCTCGCGCGCCCTTGCCTTGCCCGCCGCCCGAACGTCCGGTCCGGGCAGGGCACGGATCAGGCATTCCAGATCGGCGAACGTGCGGGGCGGCTTCGAATTGCTAGGTTGGGTCGCGGGCACGGGAATTTCCTTTGCGTGGATGGCGAGCTATAGCCCAAAATCTCTGGCACGGTCGCGGATAAAACGCGAACCGCTTGTGCCTCGGGGATGGGCCATGGATTACCTGACGAAAACGGCAGCGGGCTGGTGGCGGGACTTCCTCGTCGCCGCCATGTTCTTCACACGCCTGCCCTTGCCGTCCGCGCATGCCGACGCGGACGAGGCGCCGTCGCTCGGCGCCGCCGCCCGCGCGTTTCCCCTGGCGGGTCTGCTGATCGGCGCCCTGGGCGCGCTGGCGCTCATGATCGCGTCCAAGTTCGGCTGGCACCCGGTGGTCGCCGTGCTGATCGCGCTCGGCGCCGTCGCGCTGATCACCGGCGCGCTGCACGAGGACGGGTTGGCCGACGTCGCCGACGGTTTCGGCGGCGGGCGCGACCGCACCGACAAACTGGCCATCATGCGCGATTCCCGGATCGGCAGCTTCGGCGTGATGGCGCTGATTTTTTCCGTCGGCATCCGCGCCGGCACGCTGGCCTCGTTCCTGAGCCCGGGCGCGGCGGCGCTGGCGTTGATCGCCGCCCACGTGCTGTCCCGCGCGACGCTGCCCGCCGCGATGCTGTGGCTGGCGCCGGCGCGCGACAACGGACTGGGCGCGGGTGCCGGCCGGCCCGATCTCGACGGCGTCGTGACGGGGGGCATTCTTGCCGGCGCCGTCGCCTTCCTCACCGTCGGCTTCGGCGCCGGTCTTGCTGCCGCCGTCGCCGCCACCTTGGCCGCGCTGGTCGTCGGGCTGATCGCGCAACGCCAGATCGGCGGGCAGACCGGCGATGTGTTGGGCGCGACCCAGCAGGCCGCCGAAACCGCCGCGATCCTCGGCGCCGCCTGGATATTGGGATGAGGATATTGGGATGAGCGACGGCGAAACCCGCTGGTGGTGGGTACGCCACGCGCCGGTCGTCGGCCACGACGGGCGTATCTACGGACAATCCGACATGCCGTGCGACTGTTCGGATGCCGCCGCCATGAAGGTGTTGGCGGGCATCCTGCCGACGGAGGCGGTCTGGATCACCAGCCACTTGAGGCGCACCATCGAGACGGCCGCCGCCATCGTTGCGATGGGACTCTCGGCGCCCGCGCCGATCGCGGTCGAGGATCTGGCGGAACAAAGCTTCGGCGATTGGCAGGGCAAAAGCTGGGACGAGATCGCGGCCATGGACGAAGCCGTCCACTCGCGCTTCTGGGACGACCCGATCGTCAACGCCCCGCCCGGCGGCGAAAGCTTCGCCGCGCTGATCCATCGCGTGTCGGGCGCGGTCGAACGCCTGTCCGCCGAACACGCGGGCCGCGACATCGTCGCCGTCACCCACGGCGGTACCATTCGCGCCGCGCTGGCCCATGCGCTTTCCTTGAAACCCGAGAAAGCGATGGCCATCAAGGTCGACAACCTGTCGCTGACCCGGCTGGACCGCATCGACGGCGGCGTACTGCGCGGCAAGGGCGGCGCCTGGCGGGTCTACGGCGTCAACCTGCCGCCCCGCTGACGGCGGAATGCCCCCATGCGATCGCCGGACAACCGCCTGCCCGGGAGGCTGGCAAAGCCCGCTTGGCCCATGGTAGGGTCGCGCCCGTGACGCAAGGGGAAGCCGGTGAACGGGGCCTTCGGGCCCGGCCTAGTCCGGCGCTGCCCCCGCAACTGTAAGTGGGCTGATCCAGGCCGAATGCCACTGGCGCCGTCGCGCCGGGAAGGCGCCGGGATCGCGAGCCCCGAGCCAGGAGACCCGACCGTCACGCCGGCTCAAACCCGTCCTCGGAGGGAGGATTTCGCCTTGGCCAACGACGGCCGCGTATCGCATCTGCCACCCGTCACGCTCGTCCTGGGCGGCGCCCGTTCCGGCAAAAGCCGTCATGCGGAACGCTTGGTCGAGGCCGCCGGCGCCGGGCTTTACCTCGCGACCGCCGAGGCGCGCGACGACGAAATGTCGGAGCGCATTCGGACTCATCGCGACCGGCGCGGCACGGCATGGGAAACGGTCGAGGAACCGATCGACATCGTCGACGTGCTGAAGGAACGCGCCCGCGCCGATCGGCCGATCCTGGTCGATTGCCTGACACTGTGGCTTTCCAATCTGCTGGAAATGGACATCGACCCCGCCGCCGACGTGAAGAAGCTGACCGACGCCTTTTCCGGGCTCGCCGGCCCCGTGGTGCTGGTCTCGAACGAGGTCGGCCTCGGCGTGATTCCGATGGGCGAGTTGACGCGCGCCTTCGTCGATCACGCCGGGCGCATGAACCAGGCGGTCGCCGAGGCCGCCGACCGCGTAATTTTGGTAACGGCAGGGTTGCCGATGACATTGAAGGACAAAAGCCAATGAAGGCGAAGATTCCCGCGACCGTGTTGACCGGATTCCTCGGCGCGGGCAAGACCACCATGATCCGCCATCTGCTGGCCAACGCGAACGGCAAGCGCATCGCGCTGATCATCAACGAATTCGGCGACCTGGGCATCGACGCCGAGATCGTCAAGGGTTGCGCCATCGAAGGCTGCGCCGAGGAGGACGTGGTCGAATTGGCGAACGGCTGCATCTGCTGCGCCGTCGCCGACGATTTCATCCCGACCATGGAAAAGCTGCTGGCCCGCGCCAATCCGCCCGACCACATCATCATCGAGACCTCGGGCCTGGCGCTGCCCAAGCCTTTGGTGAAGGCGTTCAACTGGCCGGAAGTAAAATCCAGGGTCACGGTGTCCGGTGTCATCGCCGTGGTCGACGCGCCGGCCGTTGCCGCCGGGCGCTTCGAGGACGAGCCGCGTTCCGGCGACGCTCCCCACGACAATCCACTGGAAGAAGTGTTCGAGGATCAACTTCTATGCGCCGACCTGGTCGTGCTCAACAAGTGCGATCAGATCGACCACGAGGCGTTGTCGGCGGTGCGCCAGATCGTCGCCGAAAGCCTGCGGCCGGGCGTCAAGGCGATCCCGGCGACCCGAGGCGCCATCGATATGGGCGTGCTGCTGGGGCTGGACGCCGAGGCGGAAGCCGACGTCGACCGCCGCCGCTCGCACCACGACCTGGAGGACGACCACGACCACGAGGATTTCGAGAGCTTCATCGTCGCCCTGCCCGTCGACGTCGATCCCGCCGCGCTGGAAGACCGCATCCGCCGTGCCGCCGGGGACCACGACATCCTCCGCGTGAAGGGGTTCGTCGCCGTCGCCGGCAAGGACATGCGCCACGTCATCCAGGGCGTCGGCGCGCGCATCGATCGCTATTTCGACCGCCCGTGGGGCGACGCCGAGGATCGCGCCGGCCGCCTGGTCGTCATCGGCAGGGCGGGGCTCGACCGCGCCGCCATCGCCCGCGCGCTGACCGACTGACCCGATGCACCTGCTCGCCGCGCAACCGGGAACCATCGACGACGGCGCGGAAGCCGTCGACCTGGGTCAGAGCGCGGGCGACATCGTCTATCTGTGCGCCGCCGACACGGAATTGACCCTTCTCGCCGACGCCCGCGACCGCTTGGGCGACGAATTCCCCACGGTGCGCCTCGCCAACCTGATGCACCTCGGGCACAACATGTCCGTCGATCTTTACGTCGAGACGATGGTGCGCAAGGCGCGCGCGGTGATTGTCAGAATTCTCGGCGGGCGCGGCTATTGGCCCTATGGCGTCGACGAGATCGCCGCTGCCTGCGCCGCCGCCAATATCCCCGTCGCCTTCCTGCCCGGCGACGACCAGCCCGATCCGGAACTGGCGGAACTTTCCACGGTTTCCACGGAATCCTATCACCGGCTGTGGCAGTACGGCGTGCACGGCGGGATCGACAACGCCCGCGAACTTTTGTCGTTCGCCGCCCATCTCGCCGGGTTCGAGACCGCCTGGCGGGAACCCCGGCCGCTGGTGCGCGCGGGGCTCTACTGGCCGGGCGCGGCGACCGCCGACATGGCGCTGCTGAAATCCCATTGGAAGGCGAACCGCCCCGTCGCCGCCGTCGTGTTCTACCGGGCCCTGGTGCAGGCGGGGAACACCGCCGTCGTCGATGCGCTGATCGAATCCCTGGATCGGGCCGGGTTGAACGCATTGCCCCTATTCGTTGCCGGTCTGAAGGACCCCATCGCCGCCGCCGTGGTGTCGCAGGCCCTGGAAGAGTCGCCGCCCGACGCGATCCTGAACGCGACCGGTTTCGCCTTGTCGGCGCCGGGCAAGGCGCGCGCCGAAACCCCGTTCGACGCCGCCGACTGCCCGGTGTTTCAAATCGTATTCTCGGGCGGCAACGAAAAATCCTGGCGCGAGGGCACGCGCGGCCTGTCGGCCAAGGACATCGCCATGAACGTGGCGCTGCCGGAAGTCGACGGCCGCATCGTCACCCGTGCGGTGTCGTTCAAGGGCCTCGCCCGCCGCCACGCCGCCACGCAGACCGACGTGGTCCGCTACGAGCCGGTCGCCGACCGGATCGATTTCGTCGCCGAGCTGGCCGCCGCCTGGGCCGCGCTGCGCCACAAGCCCGCCGAGGATCGCCGCGTCGCCATGGTGCTGGCCAACTATCCGAACAAGGACGGTCGCATCGGCAACGGCGTCGGGCTCGACACCCCCGCCGGGATGCTGGTTGCCCTTAATGCCATGAAGGACGCGGGCTATCGCATCGGCGACCTGCCCAAGAACGGCAACGCCATTATAGAGCGCCTGCTCGCGGGGCCGACCAACCAAGACCCCATGCGCGGCGCCGACGACGAAACGCTGTCCATGGCGGACTACCAGATTTTCTTCGCCCAGCTTTCCGAGACGGTGCGTGCCCAGGTGCTCGAACGATGGGGCCCGCCCGAGACCGATCCGTTCTACAAGGCGGGCGAGATCGATTGCGGGCGGTTCCGCATTTCGGCGTTCCGGCTCGGCAACGTCGCCGTCGGCCTGCAGCCGGCGCGCGGCTACAACATCGACCCGGCCGCCAGCTATCACGACCCGGCGCTGGTGCCGCCGCACGGCTATCTGGCGTTCTACGCCTGGGTACGGCGCGAGTTCCGCGCCGATGCCGTGGTCCATTTCGGCAAGCACGGCAACATGGAATGGCTGCCGGGCAAGGCCTTGGCGCTATCCAGGAACTGCTTCCCCGAGGTCGCGTTGGGCCCGATGCCGCATCTTTATCCCTTCATCGTCAACGATCCGGGCGAAGGCACGCAAGCCAAGCGCCGCGCCGGCGCCGTCGTCATCGATCACCTGACACCGCCCTTGACCCGCGCCGAAAGCTACGGCGCGCTGCGCGACCTGGAATGCCTGGTCGACGAGTATTTCGAGGCTTCGGGCCTCGACCCCCGGCGGCTGAAGGTCCTCGGCGAGGAAATTCTTTCGCTCTGCCGCTCCAGCGGGCTCGACGCCGATTGCGGCATCGGCCGTGGCGACGACGAAACGCAAGCGCTCGCCAAGCTCGACGGCTATCTGTGCGAATTGAAGGAAATGCAGATCCGCGACGGCCTGCACGTGTTCGGCCGCACGCCGGAAGGCGCGCAAAAGAACGACCTGCTGCGCGCGCTGGTGCGGATTCCCCGGGGTCCGAACGCGGCCGACGCGTCGATCCTGCGGGCATTGGCGGGCGATCTCGGCCTCGGCTTCGATCCGCTCGATTGCGATTTCGCGGCGACATGGACCGGCACGCGGCCCTCTGCTCTGGATACGCCGGGGACACCCTGGCGCACCGTCGGCGACACGGTCGAACGGCTGGAGGCGCTGGCGCTGGCTCTCGTCACCGGCGAACGCGCGCCCGAAGCGACATGGGACGAGACCGCCGCCGTGCTGGCGGAAATCGACTCCCGCATCCGGCCCGCGCTCGAACAGTGCGGCGCGGCGGAAATCGACGGGCTGCTGAAAGGCCTCGCCGGCCGATTCGTGCCGCCGGGGCCGTCGGGCGCACCGACGCGCGGCCGCCCGGACACCCTGCCGACTGGGCGGAATTTCTATTCCGTCGACACCCGCACGGTGCCGACCCCGGCGGCCTGGACGCTCGGCTGGAAGTCGGCGTCGCTGTTGATCGAACGCCACCGCCAGGACAAGGGCGAATGGCCGCGCGCGGTCGCGCTCTCGGCCTGGGGCACGGCGAACATGCGCACCGGCGGCGACGACATCGCCCAGGGGCTGGCGCTGATGGGCGTGCGCCCGACCTGGGAACAGGCGTCCCGCCGCGTGACCGGGTTCGAGGTGATGCCGCTCTCGGTGCTCGGCCGCCCGCGCGTCGATGTGACTTTGCGCGTGTCCGGTTTCTTCCGCGACGCCTTCCCCGGCCTGATCGACCTGTTCGATTCGGCGGCGCGAACCGTCGCCCGGCTGGACGAACCGGACGCCGAAAATCCGATGGCCGCGCGTTTCAAGCTGGACAAGGCCGACATGATCCGCGCCGGGCGCGCGCCGGCCGAGGCCGAAACCATCGCCGGGTATCGCGTCTTCGGCTCCAAACCCGGCGCTTATGGCGCGGGCTTGCAGGCGCTGATCGACGAACGCGGCTGGTCGACCGACGCCGACCTCGCCAAGGCTTACATCGCCTGGGGCGGCTACGCCTACGGCGCCGGCGCCGAGGGCACCGCCCAGCACGGCACCTTCGAGAAACGCCTGACGTCGGTCGAGACCGTGATCCACAACCAGGACAACCGGGAACACGACCTGCTCGATTCCGACGACTACTATCAGTTCGAGGGCGGGCTGGTCGCCGCCGTGCGCCACCTGTCGGGGACGCAGCCGACCGCCTACCACGCCGATCACTCGCGGCCCGAGACGCCCGCCATCCGCACCCTGGAAGAAGAGATCGCCCGCGTGGTGCGCGCCCGGGTCGTCAACCCGAAGTGGATCGAGGGCGCCATGCGCCACGGCTACAAAGGCGCGTTCGAGATCGCCGCCACGGTCGATTACCTGTTCGCCTTCGCGGCAACGGCGAAATGCGTGAAGGACCACCATTTCGACCTGGTGTTCGAGGCCTACCTGGGCGACGCGAAAGTGCGCGAATTCCTCGAGGCCAACAACCCGGCGGCGCTGGCGGAAATCTCCGCCCGGCTGATCGAGGCCCAGGACCGGGGCCTATGGCGCCCGCGCCTCAATTCGACCCGGCCGCAGTTGGAGAAACTGACGAAGGCGGCGTGAGCATGACAGCGTTTACGTTCCAAATGTTTCCGTGCTTCAATCGCCGTCCGATTCGCGAAGGACAGCCATGACCGACGACAGCGAAACCGAGCCCGGCGACGATTTCGCCCGCCACAACGAGAAGATGGCGAAGAAGAAGGCCGCGCGGGACAAGATCCTGGCGACCAAGACGCGCGAGAAGGGCCTGCTGATCGTCCACACCGGCAAGGGCAAGGGCAAGTCGACGGCGGCC
>CAZDFF010000009.1:0-26315 GCA_964504425.1 uncultured Hyphomicrobiales bacterium | reverse complement strand
GGACCTTCATGTCGTCGCCGACCTGGGGAATACCGCAATTGGCCTTGGCAACGATGATTTCATCGCCTTTGCCGCCTCGCTTCAGACCCAGCACCGAATCGATCAATTGCGCCGGACCGACCCCGCAATTGGCGCCGAAGGCAAGCGGATGGATGCCGTGCTTGCCGGGAAGCGTCATCGCCGCCTCTGGCTTCAGGCCCATCATCGTCCGCCCGCCGGTATCGAACGTCATCGTCGTAACATACGGCAAACCCGCGCGTTCCGCGCCCCGGGCCGCGGCGGCCAGTTCGTCCTCGAAGAACATCGTCTCGATCCAGACGACGTCGGCACCGCCCTCCTTCAACGCCTGGGCCTGTTCGAAAAAGGCTTCCTCGACGTCGGAGGCCTTGCGCTCGCCGATCGGCTCCAGCATCTCGCCGCTCGGCCCCATCGATCCGGCGACGATCACCGGCCGGCCCGCGCCGTCCGCGACCTTGCGCGCGATCCGCGCCGCCGCGACGTTGATTTCATGCACCTTTTCGACCGACCCGTGCAGCTGAAACCGGAACCGGTTGGCGCCGAACGTGTTGGTGAGGATGATATCGGCGCCGGCATCGACGAACCCTTGATGAATCCGTTCGACTAGGTCGGGATGATCCAGGTTCCACATTTCCCCGGGCGCGCCGTTTGCAAGGCCGAGCTCGAACATGCCGGTGCCCATTCCGCCGTCAGCCAGCAATACGCGCTTTGTTTTCAAGAGTTCGGACAGACGGTCGGTGGTCGGCATCGATTGGATTCCATTAAAATTGCAGGCGCTGGACATAAGGCGCCGAAAGAAGTCTGTCAACGCGCCAAACGCTGATGACCGCGGCAATTGCCGAAGCAATAGGGCTTGTTGTCCGAACGCTTGCAACCGCACATGTAAAATTCGCCGGATATCGGTGCGATGAACGCGATCGGCTCGAACCCCGTTCCAGCGTGGCTGCCGTCGCACCAAGGCTGCGCGCGGCTCAATCCGCAACTACACCAAAGATATTCGCGATCGGCCTCCACCATCACGGCATAGGGACCGTTTTGGACGCAGACCGGCAACTTTCGGGCGTCCGCCGGGCGATCGGTCGCGTTCGCCATCAGGACCCGCGCGGCACCTTCTCGATGCGCGCCTTATATTCTTCGGCCTCGGCAACCAGAAAATCGCGGACCATCGCGACGCGCTTCGAATGACGCAATTCTTCGGGATAGACGTAGAAAACGTCGAACGTCGGCCCATTCAGTTCCGGCAGGATTTCGACCAGATTGGTGCCTTCCTCGCTCAGATAGTACGGTAAGGCCGCGATGCCCAGGCCGCTTCGCACGGCCCGATAAATTCCGTAAACGCTATTCACGCAAAGCGCCGGCGCGCGGGGCCTTTCGGGCAACATGCCGGCCCGCAGCAGCCAATTGATATCGACGATCGGCGCCGCCGTGTCCTCGCCATAGACGATGATTTCGTGCCGATCCAGTTCGGCCGCGGTTTTCGGCGTTCCGTGCTTCGCCAGGTATTCCTGCGAGGCGAATACGTGATAGCGCATGGTCATCAGATAGCGCTGCACGAGACGGGGCTGTGTCTGGGGCTGGAACCGAATCGCGACGTCTGCGTCGCCCTTCAGAAGATCGAGTTCGACGTTGTCGACCAGACGCAACGACACCGAAATATCGGGGCATCGCGTATGGAATACATTCATGCGCGAACTGAGCCAAGCGGAGCCGAACGTCACCGTGGTCGTGATCCGGAGCGGCCCCTCGGGCTTCTCGCGAAACTCGTTGATCCGCGCAAGGCCGATCGCTAACTGATCGAAGCAGGTCTTGACGACCTTGTGGAATTCCTCCCCCATCTCCGTCAACGCGATCCCGCCGGGGTGGCGGTGGAACAGCGGTACCTTCAGCGTCGCTTCCAGCGATCCGATCTGACGGCTGACGGCAGATTGGCTGAGGTTGAGGACCTTGCCCGCGCGCGTGAAACTGCCCGCATCGGCAACGGTATTGAAGACGCGGAGCTGATTCCAGTCCATCGCCATCTCAGACGCCGACGGTCGATGGGAATGACGGCGATGCCGCGTTCATTCTCGTTTTTCCAATTTGGCCGCCTTGAATCCGCCGAAGCCGTCCTCGATCACGTCGAAAGCAAGCTTCATGCCGGACGTCAACGCCCCCAACCCGGCTTGTTCGACCGCGGATTTATGCACGAAGATGTCGTGCCCCGATTTGTCGTCGGCGATGTAGCCGCCGAACGGATTGCGTTTCGGGTTATAGCTTTTGACCACGCCGGTCGTCGGCCCGGGCGAAACGCCCTTGCGTGCCGACATGTCCATTTCGGGTCGAACCTCGCCTGTCATCGTCACCTCCCTTTCGTCCGCTCATTAAACAAACGGTTTCATGCCCCTGGCACAGGCCGCAGTCCCCCATGCGGTGCACGCAGCCTGGATGCGCCAGTGTACTGGCTGATCTCGAAATTTCAACGATTCTCGAATGGTCGGAGGGGTTTCCGCGCCATCCCGGCCGAAAAGCCTGCCTCAGGGGACCTTGCCGCCGAGGAGGCCCTGGATGGACGCGAGCTTCTTGGCCGCCAACAGGCCTTTCTGGGAGTTCATCATCCGGCCCATCGGCGTCGCGCACGAATGGATCAATCGCTTGACCGGCACGTAGGCGATAAAAGCGCACGAACCCAAGACATGAATCAACCAGGCTGCATCGTAGGCAGTGCTGCCTTGAATCCATGCGCGAGGCGTCATCTGCGCGAAGACCACGCCAACGAAGGACATGGCATGTTCCGGCCCCGGCGCGGCGGCGATACGCATACCCTCAACCAGGAAACCGCTGACGACGACGAACAGCAAGAACACGGCCGTGGGCGTGTCGGAAAATTTCTGCTCCGGCTTGCCGTTGATGGCGATCCGCCAACCAATCGCGAGAATGCAGCCGATCAGCATCATCAGCCCGGTCAAATCGTAAGCGATATCGAACCCGAGCCGAACCGGATGGCCGGGGACGTGCCAAACCTCCGCCATGCCGAATGCCGGCATCGCCTCGCGCACGAAGACGGCGAGGATCTCGACCCCGAACATGGCGGCAAATCCCCAGAAAATCAGGGTGTGCTTCAACCAGCGAAAGCCGCTGACCGAAAAGAGGTTTCGATGCAAAAGAACGTCGTCGACCAGCGTCTTGCGCATCGCCGCCGGATCGGCGCCGGCACGCGATACCAGATGGCCATAACGCTGCCAGGTCGGCACGTTCTTCTTCACCAGAAGCCGGTACAGACCCACGTCCAGGACAACGATCGCACCGAGGATCGCCGGCCCGAACAGAATCCACTTCAATTCCATCCGACCTTCGAGCGTCTCGCGCACGAAAAACCCGGCGAACGCCGCGACCGCCAGCACGTAACACCACCCACCCAAGCGGAACAGCCAAGCGAAGGTGCCGCGCAGAGTATCGGTATCGAATCGACGCGACAGGACGAAGATCGCGAAGACGGCGACTCCGCCGAGGATCAAGACCGACGCAACCAGAAAAAATCCATAGCCCCAGGCGGCGCTAAGGCCCCCAGCAAGACCGGCGACAATCAACAGCCCGACGAGGCCGACGGGGATGGCGATGGGAATTCGCGAAGGCGCCGCCTCGGTCATGACCGCGCCTCGCCTACCGTCAACCGGCCGCGGCCTTGGCCAAGGCTTCGGCCTGTTTCAGCTTGGCTTCTTCGCGCACCCGATCGATTTCCAGCATCGCCGCGTGAAGCTCGGGGTCGCCGCCCTTCATGTTGCTGAGCGTCGAAATGCAGGCCTTGGCTTTTTCGACCGCCACCAGCGCGTCCATGCCGTAGGCGTCGGCGCCGATCTTGTCGCACCACGCCTGGCTGATCGGGGCGCCGCCGACGAATATTTTGACGTCCTGGCGCAGGCCTTCGGCAGCGATGCGCTTGATGGTCTCCCACTGCATATTCATGGTCGTCGTCAGCAGCGCGGAGAAACCGACGATCTTCGGCTTGTGCTCGCGGATTGCGGCGATGAAATCCTCCGGCGGCACGGTCACGCCGAGATCGACGACCGTGAAGCCGGCCGCCTCCATCATCATGGCGACGATCTTCTTGCCGATATCGTGCAAGTCGCCCTGCACGGTGCCGACCACGACGGTGCCGATATGCTCGGTTTTTTCGGCGATGATCAGCGGCTTCAGGCGCGCGAGCGCGGCGTGCATACACTTCGCCGACATCATCACTTCGGGCAGGAAGTATTCATCCATCTTGAAGCGTCGGCCGACTTCGGCGATGCCGGTCGCCATCGGTCCGGCGATGAGGGTGCGCGCGGAAACCCCGGAATCCAAAATAGGATCGATCAAGCCGACGGTGTCGGGGTGCTCGCCGTCAATGATGTTCCATTCCAGTTTATGGAACAGTTCCTTGACTTCCATCGGCGCGTCGGACCAACGATCCGTCGCCCGCGTCGTATCGATATCGGCCTTCAGGTCCTCTAGGTCGAATTCTTTTTCGGTGTCGATCTGCAACGGCATATCTTCAATCCTTACACGAATTTAAACCGCCGGGTCGCGACCCGTGCGATAATCCCGGCGAACGCCGTCATTTCTGCATCGCCGGCAAGTCATCGCCGACGTCGGCGCCCTCGGGCGGCTGGTCCGGCAGGGGGTACTTGCCGTATTCCTTGCATTCCTCGATCATCGCGAGCGTATTTTCGACCGGCACGTCGTGTTCCAGGCGATGCGACGAACTCAGCAGATAGCCGCCGCCCTTGCCCATTTCCCAAATCCGCAGCCGTACTTCGCGACGCACGTCCTCGGGCTTGCCCCAGGGGAGCGTTTCCTGCACGTCGATGCCGCCATAGAAGAACAGTTTGTCCCCGATCCCCAATTTCTTGGACCGCGGCCCGGAATGCCGCGCCACCTTCGGCGGCATGCTGTCGAATCCGTCGATGCACTGCTTGCCGTCGGACGCAAAAATCAACGACTTCAGCATCGACAGCGGCACCGCGCCGCAACTATGGAATTGGATCTTTCCCTGCGGATTCTTCTTCAGGAACGCTTCCTTGGTCGCCATGCACGAGCGGTGATAATGCGGCGCCAACTGTCGCTGGAACATCTTCACCGAAAGGAAAGACGTCTTCTCGCTCGCCAAGTCTTCGGGGCTAACGCGAATCCAATCGATATACTCGCCGATCTGCTCGATCATCACCTTGTTGAATTCGATCTCCAGATCGACGAGCTTGTGCAGCATCGCATCCAGGAATTCGGGCGCTTCGATGAAGTCCGAGAAAATCTTGGCGTAACCCACCAGATATTTCGCCTGCTCGAACAGACCGCCACGGCCGGCCTGGGCCAGCAGCGCGAACGGTGTTTCCTCGTGGACGTATTTGCAGTACTCGCGCAGCGTCATGCCGGGAATAGGCGAATCCGAATACTGCAAAACGTCGTGAGGATCCGGCCATGGGAACGCGTCCAACTCACGCAGTCCCTCTTCCAGCGGCATGCTGGTGGCGTGGAACAGCGGGTAGCCGATCATTTCGTAGTAGCCGCCCTTTTCGTGCGGCGTCCATTTGCGAACGACGCCCCACTCGTCGACGTTGATCGGAATCTCGGGTGGCGGGATGCCCATGTCGAAGGGCACTTCCTCGAACTCGATGGTCCTGAAACCCGGCGATCCACCCGATGGCCCCAACGAAATGCGCACGAAATCCAAATCTAGCTTTTCGGCGAGATCGAGTTCGAACGAAACGTCGGTCGTCCAGGTCGTCGACCCGGTCCGGTAGTTGAAGGGTTCCTCGTTGTAGTCCATGCCGAGACCCTGGCGGAGGTTCTGGTAACCTTCGACCGTGCGCCACAGCCCGATCGGCACCCGATCCGGCTCGCGCAGGCTCATCGCATCGATGACCCGCTTTCTCTGTTTCGGAATGGCCTTGCCGCCGATTGCAACCATCGATCCTAATCCTTGTCGTTTCTTTATTCGTGACCGGTCTAGGCCCGCATTCGCCGCGCCAGCGACGGGTCTATCCGATCGCTGCCGACAGCCGTTCCGAAGCCAAGTCCTCGTCAAGAACTCCTTGAATTTTCACTAAACATTGTATCGACCGTTGGTCGGTCGTGTCGACACACGCTCCCCATTTGCCCTCATGCGCGAGAGGCATGGCCCAGTCGTGTTGCGCACGATCGCCGGGGAACCCGAAGGCGCCCCGGCATCGGTCGTTCGCTTACGGATTGAACGGCTTGAATTCGCCGCCCTTGTACTGAACGTAGGACATTTCGGAAACGATCAAGTGCTTGGTCGCCATGTCGTCCGGTCCCATCTTGGCGATGTTGACCACAGGCACGACGCTGCCCTTCCAGTTCTGGATACCTTCGAGGGTCGTAAGCAACTTTTCGCGGGTGATCGGCCCCTTGCCCATGCGCTTCAGGGCTTCAGTGAAGACCTGGGCGCCGGCGAAGCCCCAGAGGTGCACAGCATCGGGATCTTCCTGGGGGTAGTACTTCTTCAGGATTTTCTTGGCTTCTTGGATCGTCGGCGCGGGGTCGGTCCATTCGCGGAAGATCGTGGCGAAGTAGACGCCCTCGACCTCTTTCTTTCCGTACAGTTCCGGAAACTTCGGTCTATTGACGAAGTAGACGTTGACCACCGGCACTTTCCAACCGTGTTTGGCACGTTCGGTATAGAACTTCGCCGCCGGCTCCGGCGCGCACGAGCAGATGACGGCATCGGCGCCCGAGTTTTTCATCTTGATGACCTGGGAACTGACGTCGATTTCTTTCGGTTCGTAGCCTTCGGCCGCGACCAGTTCGACGCCATGCTGCTTCAGGACGGCGTTGATGCCCTTGAGATGGGCCTTGCCGGACGGATCGTTCTGATAAAGCAGCGCGATCTTTTTCGCCTTCAGCGTGTTTTTGGCGAATTTCACCAACTCCATCCCTTCGATGTCGTAGGCGGGATAAAGCGGAAAGACGTAGCGGCTCTTGATGTAGAGGTTCTTGTCCGCGCCCGTACCGGCGCCGATCAAAGGCATCTTGTTCTCGACCACGTAATCGATCACCGCCGATGTCGGGGCCGAGCCGAGCGGCGCGACGAGAGCGAAGCACTTGTCGCGTTCCACGAACCGCTTGACGATGCTGGCCGTGCGGGGCGGCTCGTACTTATCGTCGACCATGTTGAAGTTGATCTTGCGGCCGTTGATACCGCCCGTCTCGTTCACGTGCTTGAACCAGGCGTCCGCGCCCTTGCCCATGCGGAAATAGCTGGAAACACTTCCCGTCATCGGCTGGTACGAGCAGATCAGGACTTCGTTCTTTTTGACGCCAGGACCGTCCGCGGCTATGACGCCTTGGCTGGAAAGGGCGATCAGGCCCGCGCCCGCGAGCGCGGCCATCGTAACCGATATCGATCTCACGACTGTGTCCTCCCAATATATTGTTGCACCGTTCTTCCCTGCATTTCCGGCTACGGCCGGAAATTCCTCCGGGTGCCCGCCGCGCGGCGCGTCAGGCGCTGACACCCATGTACGATTCGACGACCTCGGATCGGGTCTTCAGTTCCTCGGATGTCCCTTGAACGACGATCCGCCCGACCTGGAGCACGTATCCGAAGCTCGCGTTCTTCAATGCGATATGGGCGTTCTGCTCGACGATCAGCATCGTCGTCCCCTGCTCCCGATTGATTTTCTGAAGCGTCGCGAAAATGTCGGCGATGATGATCGGCGCCAAACCGAGCGACGGTTCGTCCAGAAGCAACAGTTTGGGTCTTGCCATCAAGCCGCGGCCGATCGCGAGCATCTGCTGTTCGCCGCCGCTAAGACTGCCGCCGAGCTGACGCAAGCGCTCGGCCAGGCGCGGGAAAAGCGTCAACACGAATTCCAGATCAGATGCGACGCCGGCTGAATCGCTGCGCGCGTAAGCGCCCATCTGCAGATTTTCATGGACGGTAAGGTCCTTGAAAATTTTCCGGCCTTCGGGCACCTGGGCGATGCCCATTCGGACGATCTGGTTCGGCGTCATGTCGTTCAGCCGCCGGCCCTCGAACTCGACAGTTCCCGAGGTTGGCTTGACCACACCGGAAATCGCCTTCAGTGTCGTCGACTTTCCGGCCCCGTTGGCGCCGAGCAGGCAGATAACGGCCCCCTTCGGCACGTCGATCGTCACGCCGCGAAGGGCGTAGACGGCGCCATAATGAGCCTCGACATCGGTCAGCCGGAGAAGAGTCATCCGTTATACTCCTCTCCCAAATAGGCGCCGATGACGTCGGGGTGCTTCTGGATCTCGGCAGGCGTCCCGGCGGCCAAGTTGGCGCCGAAATTGATGACGTATATGTAGTCGCATACCGACATGACCATGGACATGTCGTGCTCGACCAGCAGGATCGTAATGCCGATGTCGCGGTTGACCTGGCGGACGATCTCCTTCAATTCGGCTGTTTCCTCGTCGTTGCATCCGGCAACCGGCTCGTCCAACAGGATCATTTCCGGATTGGCCGCGAGCGCTCGCGCCAGTTCGACGCGCTTGCGATAGCCGTAAGGCAGATTCTTGACCAGGGTATCGAGTTCGCCATCGAGGTGAAGCATCTCGGCGATTTCGACCGCGCGCCGATTCAACTCGCGCTCGTTTCGGCGCGCACCCGGCGTCCACAAGATATTGGCAAATGGATTTCCGATCAGCCGGTGCGCGCCAATCAGAATATTGGCAAGCGTCGTCTGTTCTCCGAACAGATTGATGTTTTGAAAGGTGCGGGCGACGCCGAGGCCGATCATGTCGTGCGCGCGCTTGGTGTCGACCGCCCGGCCGCGGAAGTAGACCGACCCCGAGTCCTGTGCCTGAAATCGGCTGAGCACGTTAAACAACGTCGTCTTGCCGGCGCCGTTGGGGCCGATCAGGCCGATGATCTTGCCTTCCTCAATGTCCACCGACACCTTGTCGCAGGCGACGACGCCGCCGAAGCGAACCGTGATGTTTTCGCAGCGAAGATGACTGTTCACGGCTTCGTCTCCGTCGAATTGGCGCCGACGAACAGACGCTGACGAAGCGCTCGGATCGGGCGGGCGATCAAATCGGCGACGCCGGCCGGCGCCAGCAGCAAGACGACGATCAGCACGACGCCTTTCAGGATGAATGCGAAGTCGGCCAGCCGTTCGAAGAAAAACGGCACCATCACGATGAAGGCGCCGCCGATGAACGGCCCCATCAGCATGGCCGAGCCACCGACAACGCAGGCGACCAGGAAGTCCACCGAATACCAGATGTCGGCGTACACTTCCGACGATACGTAATTGACGACGTGCCCGTTCAGCGCGCCCGCGACGCCGGTGATGGCGGCGCTGATCGAGAACGCCAGCGTCCGGTAGAAGACGCGGTTGACGCCGCTGCTTTCGGCCGCCTTTTCGGCATCGCGAAGCGCCATGAACGCGCGTCCGACCCCGGACCGGATGATGCAATATATGAGCAGCGTCGTCAGCGCGAGACAGGCGAGCGTGACCAGGTAGAAGCCGAAATCCCCGATCTTGACGCCGAAGATGTGATTGGCGGGAAGATTGATCCCCGTGCGGCCTTCGAATATCGGCACGTTGTTGACGACCGTGCCGATGAAAAACGCGAAGCCCAGCGTGCCGATCGCCATGAACGCGCCCGACAGGCGGAGAAAGATCATGCCGAGGCCGACCCCGATGAGCCCCGCCATGGCGCCCCCGGCGATAATGCCAACGGAAAGATCGACCCCGAAATGCTTGGTCAGCAGCGCCGACGTGTAGGCGCCGATCGCCAGAAAGCCGCCGTGCCCCACGGTGACCAGTCCGACGTACCCGACCAGAAGGCCGACGCCCTGCGCGGCGATGATATAGATCAAGACCAGCGACGCCTGCGACGCCATCCAGCCCTCGACCCCGGGCATGACCGGAAACAGCGCGGCGATGCCGAACAGCCCCGCGAACGCGATCCGGTTGTAGCGCTCGAATTTCGCCTTCATGGCGGTGAGCGTGCCGTTCCCTTTTCGTGCGGGCTTTTCTTGAGGGGTTGCCGTTACTGCCGTCATCGCCGTCATCGACACTCAGCCTTTCGCGTTTTTTGTTGCCGTGCCTTCGTCAGATTTCGCGGCGTTTCTGGATGCCGAACAGCCCCTGCGGCCGGAACGTCAGCAACAGCACGATCATCGCGAACGCGGTCGCCGTCTTGTAATGCGAGCCGAGATAACCGCCCGCCAGGTTCTCGGCAACGCCGATCATCAGCGCTCCCAGGATCGCGCCCGGGATCGAATAGAGACCCCCGAACACTGCCGCGACGTACCCCTTGATGAGGACCTGATCCATCATCTCGGGCGAGATGTAGACGATCGGCGCCAGCAGCACGCCAGCGAATGCGGCGAGAAATCCCGCCATGCCCCAAGTCAAGGTGACGATGAAGCGGACCGGAATACCCATCAGTTGCGCGGTTTCCGGGTCGTCGGTCACCGCGCGCATGGCGATGCCCTGCTTGGTGTACTTGAAGAACACGAACAGGATCACGCCGATCACCGCGGCCCAGGCCATATTGATCAAATGGCCTTGGCTGATGATGGTGCCGGCGATCTTCACCGGGGTCGGGTCGAACGGGATCGGAAAGGCCTTGGTGTCGCGTCCCCAGATCCAGCCGGCAACGCCGTGCAGGATGTAATAGACGCCGAGCGTAGCCGTGAACAACGTCAGCCAATCCGAATTGGCGATCGTGCGCATGACCAAGCGTTCGGTCAGCACGCCGAGCGCGATGCACGCGACCACCGCGGCCGCCAGCGCCATGTAATAATTGAGATGCCAATCCTTGATCAGGAGCAGCGTCAGGAACGCCCCGATCATGGAGAAGTCGCCTTGCGTGAGGTTAATAGTCCGCGTGTTGCGGAACACGACCACGACGGCGACGGCGGTCAATGCGTACAAGCTGCCTGTCGCCAAGCCGCTGATGATTTGCTGGCCGAGCACGAATCCTCCCAAACGGTTGCGGTCGAAGGCGTTGTCGTTGTTGCAATCGTTGCCTTCGTTCCGCCGAATGTCCGATCGCATTTTTTGCGTTCGAACATTCTCGAAGCGTCGATGAATAGTCAGCGATTCCGCATCGAACTGCAATCGCACCGAAGAGAACGGACGAGTCTCGATGTATCCTTTCGCAAATGCGTCGCGAAGAAATTTAGTCGGTGATTTTTCGATCCAAGCGCCGACTCCGATGCCCGTTGTCACATTCGGTGCCGCCGCTTAATACCTTGCGATTGCTTGGCCTCACGGGCTTGTCGCCGAATGCATGTGCATCTCGATATTGGCGCTCGGCAATAAGAAGCCGACTTCTATGGTCGTGCATATTATGTTCGCGACGTGGGCGGTCATACCCTAGGCGCATGGCTCGAATGCGTTGCGCACAGCGAATTCTCCGCCGCCGGCGGCGTTCTCCGTGCAGCGACCCCGAACGCAATTCGCCGTGCGCGAATCGTCAATTTAAGACTCCGCGCCCACTCATGCCAATCGAACGTGGGCTCATGATTCCGTTGCATGCATCGCGCCGGCGCGATTCCGATCGATGCGTGGTAGCTTCCGTCACGAACGATGTTCGGCGGCATCGCAACCGAATCGAATGGACGCAACGACCATGCAATCCGAATTGGCGACGGCAACCCGCAACGAACCTGCATCTTCCGACATGTCGACGAAGGGCGCGGTTCGCGTGCTCCTTTCCGGCTTCTCGCTGGAAACGACTCCGCCGTCGGCGGTCAAGGTCGCCGACTTTCGCGAAATACTTCGCACGGACACGGCGGTCTATATTACCTTCCTGCCGGGATCGGACATTGCCGAAACGGTAGCGACGGCCAAGCGTCTCCGGGCCGAGGGATTCAACCCGGTCCCGCACCTTGCCGCGCGCAGCATTCCAAGCAAGGCATTTCTCGCCGACAACCTGGGCCGGCTCGCCGGCGAGGCCGGCGTCACCGAAGTGCTCTGCATCGGCGGCGCGGTGAATACGCCGGTCGGCGATTTCTCCGACACCATGCAGGTGCTCGACACGGGCCTGTTCGACAAGCACGGCATCCGCCGCATCGGCGTCGCCGGCCACCCCGAAGGCAGTCCCGACATTTCCGATGCCGGGATCGCCGCCGCGTTGGCGTGGAAAAATTCGTTCACCGAGCGCACCGGCGCCGACCTCTATATCGTCACGCAATTCTGTTTCGAATCGGCGCCGATCATCGCCTGGGACAAGGCGATCCGCGCGGCGGGCAACCGCCTGCCGATCCGCATCGGCATTCCCGGCATCGCCACCATCAAAACCTTGCTTGCGTATGCGAAAGCTTGCGGCATCGGACCTTCGATGTCCTTCATCGCCAAGCAGGCACGCAACATCACCAAACTGATGTCGCTGTCGGCACCGGACAAGTTGCTGGTCGAACTCGCAATGTACAAGGCCACCGATCCGCTCTGCGGTATCGACGGCTGCCACATGTTCCCGCTCGGCGGCCTGAAAAAGACGGCGGCATGGTCTTACGCCGCGGCCGACGGCAAATTCGTTGCCAATCGTAAGGGCGGGTTCGACCTCACGGTCGACATCGGCTGACGTCTAGCGCTTCCCCGATGCCAGTCGAACGGCTTCAGGCCGGCGGCGCAGGCGTATCATGGCGACGATGCCGACGACGGGTCCCAGCGCAAGGGCGGCGAAGGCGACGGTCCACCCGAAATTCGACACCAGCGCTTCGACTGCATGGATGCCGACCAGCGTGATCATATAGCCCACGCAGGTTTGTACCGTCAGCATGGTGCCGATGAGGGTGCGGTCCGATAGTTCGATCACGGCGGCTGAGAATTGCGCCGAGTCGGCGATCAGCGCAAACCCCCAAACTAAGCAGATCGCAGTAACCAGCCACTGCGGGCCGCCGAACGCCAAGCCGGCCAGGACCGCACACGAACCGCTGACTGCCAGCGCGCCTCCGGCGACCAGCGTTCGTCCGAACCGATCCGCAAGCCACCCCGCGACCAGGCAACCGGCAGCTCCGACGACGAATACGGCGAATGTGGTGAGCCGCGCTTGGATCGCCGCATCAACCTCGCTTTTCCCGGTCGCGACGAAGCTGAGATGCAGAAACGGCCCGATCCAGGCCCACATCGCGTAATTTTCCCATTTATGGCCCCAGTAGCCGAGATTGGTGAGCCGCAACGGCGCCTCCGTCACGGCGCGCAATGCATAGATCGGATGGATTTTTGCGGCGCGAACATGGGTCGGACCCAATCCCACTAGGTTGACCAGCCCCCCGGCCAACAGCGCCAAGCCCGACGAAACCGCGACGGTGGCTCGCCAGTCGAGCCCGGCTAAAGCATCGATCAGGTGCGGCAGACCGGAACCCGCACATATCCCCGCAGTCAGGATGCCGATCAATAGGCCAGTGTCGCGCGTTGCCCAGGTCGCGGCAATGCGCATACCGACCGGATATACGCCGGCCATGGACGCGCCAGTGACGAATCGTAGAAAAATTGTCGCCGTGGTTTCCGGGCCAACGAAAAGAATTGCGCCGTTTGCAATGGCGCCGATCAAGGCTGCGGCGGCGAAGAAGCGTCGTGGGTCCGTCCTGTCGGCAAGATTGAGGGCGGCGCTGACGATCGTCCCGAATACGAATCCGACCGATACGCTGCTGGAAAGCCACGCCGCATGGCTATCGGAAATATCGAACGTCGCTTTCAGCGTCGGAATCACCGCCGACACGGAAAACCACAGCGATAGCGTCAGGACGACACACACCGCCAGCAACGCGATCGACCAGCCCTTTCGCAACGCGCTCGGCGATGGCGTAGTCGTCAACGCTTTTTATCGGGCCCGCAACCGCTTTTGGCGCCCGCAGCCTTACCGTTCTTGGTGCCGCCGGTCGCGAACCCGCATAGATCGGGGTGACCCTGGCAGCAATCGTTTGTCAGAAATTCCAGCAGCCCACGCATTCCGTCATAGGAGCAGCCGTAAAAAATCTGCCGTCGATGGCGCCGCGAGTCGAGAATGCCCGCACGCTCAAGAACCGCAAGGTGATGCGACAGCGTTGATGGCGTCACGTCCAACTGGACCGAAATCGCGCCGGCAGACAACCCTTCCGGGCCGGCTTGCACGAGCAGGCGAAAAATCGCCAGACGGGTTTCGTGTGCGAGCGCCATTAAGGAATCGACCGCGCGCCAGGGCTCCATCGGGGAATGCACATGGACTTCCCGCGACGGGGCATAGGAATCCCCCTGGCCGAGGCGTATGGCGGTCTTATTCGGTCGTTGCTGTTTCATCATGTCCTTTGTAGCGATCAATTCGGCGCTCGTCGAAGATTTCGACAATTTTCGAAAATTTCGATTGTTCGAAACATTTCGAAGAATATAATCAATTCAATACGGGGAGGAAACGGGTCTGTCGAGTCAATCGGCGAAAATGCCGACCGCAGCCCGGATCGCAAAATATTCAAGGATCCCGCCAGTCAGTGCCCACGCACGACCCGGACTTCCTTGACGGATGCGACTTCCACCCGGCCGAGCCTTGTCCGTTAGGCAACGAAGGGAGGAACGCCGTCTGATTTTAAGCCGCCTGTGGTCGCTGGCGTTGGAGCGATCGGACCCAATTCACCAAAACACCGAATCCGAGGCGGCGCCGCGACGCAACGCCGTTCGACTTCGCTTCGAAAAATCGCATGGCATGGGAGGCCATCATTATGAGCACGCCAAGACACCGTAATTACCAGCGTTGGCTCGCAACCGCTGTCGGTGCCGTCGCATTGACGGCATTGTCGCAGGCCGCGCGGGCCGATGATGCGACCGGCAAGATCACTTGGATCGACCAGAAGAACAACGCACTGCTCCTCGAATGCATCGATAAAGGTTGCGCGAAAATTCCCTCGGCGAAGAAGGGCGAAAATTTCACCTTCGTCATTCCCGCAGGGCTGAAAAGTAAGGTGGCAGCCCTCAAGGAGGGCCAGCAAGTGACCGTCTCCTACAAGTCGACCCAAGGCGGCGCGTACGAACTCATCAGCGTGAAGTAGGGAGGATCGCATCATGAAAATCGCCAGAAATATTCTTGGCCTCGCAGCCGTTACGGTCGCGTTGACGCTCGCAGCGCCTCAAGCGGACGCCTTTGATTCCGCTGCGCATAAAAAGCGCGTCGCCGCCGCCACGAAAGCGGAAGGATCGGTGTTGATCCAATACGACGCGCAACCCAACTATGCAAACTGGGGCGGTGTCACTCATTACTACCGGCAGAAATACGGTGTCCGCGTCCCACCCGACATGAAGGGCAGCGGCCCGACAATGGCGGCGCTGCTGCGCGAACAGAACTCCACGGTCGCGGACGTCGCCTACTACAATGCGCTCGTCGGCAAGGAAGCCGGCGAAAAGGGCGTTCATCAGCCCTACAAACCGGTCGGATTCGAAAAGATTCCGGACTGGTGCAAGGACCCGAACGGCCTGTGGTTCTGCGTTCATCAAGGCGTTATCGCCTTCATCGTCAACACGGAAGCCTTGAAGAAGTCCAACGTGCCGGTGCCGAAATGCTGGAAGGACTTGGTCGACCCCAAATACAAAGGACTCGTCGCCTATGACGATCCGACGGTGCACGGCACAGCGATGGAGGCCATCTTCGCCGCCAACCTCGGTGCCGGCGGTTCCACCAAGGACTTCAAGCCCGGCATCGAATATTTGAAGAAACTCGACGCCAACGTGCTGCGCTATTCCCGCGATACCAGCTACAACCCGACGCTGCGGGGCGAGATCGGGGTCTGGCTCAACGCGGACGGCGCCGGTTACAAAATGAAGTGGGAAGACAAGGGCCCGATCGAGGTCGTCGTGCCTTGCGAAGGCACGGTTTCTGTCCCGCTTGCCATGGGCATGGTCAAGTGGTCGAAGCGCCCGCAGCAGGCCAAGGCCTATCTCGATTGGCTGCTCAGCCCCGAAGCTCAAGGCATCTGGGCCGATTCGTACTGGCTGCCAATTTTGCCCGAATTCATGTCGGACAAGGCAAAGCAACGCATGAAGCCGCTGCACGGCAGCTACGATCTGATCAAATCCGTATCCATCGGGGAAAAGGCGGCGATGATCGGGAATTACCGCAACGCTTGGCGCGATCAGGTTCGTCGCAAGTAACCTCCTCCGCGACGAGGGGCGGTCTCGAGAATCGACGCCGAGGCCGCCCCGCTTCCCGCAGCAGACTGAAACGGATGCGACAGGACGATGACACGACAATTCGCTCCCTTGTTCTACATACTGCCGCTGATCGTCTTCTTCATGGCGGTCATGATCTATCCGTTCGCCGATATGGTCTTCCAGGGTGCCTTGCCGCCGCTGGAAATGATCAAGGTGTCGGGCGCCAGCGAGGTCGCCGCGCGCAAGGTGGGTTGGCAGGATCTGACGTTCAAGAACTATGCGACGATCTTCACCGATCCGTTCTACCGCTCCAGCTTGGTGTTGAGCCTGACGCTCAGCATCGTCGTTTCGGTTCTGTCGATCGTCCTTTGCATCGGCCCGGCGTGGCTGCTGGTGCGCAAGGATTTCTTCGGCAAGCGCGTGTTTCGCGCCGTTCTTACCGTGCCGATGGCGTTCTCCGGGATCATCATCGGCTTTCTGGCCGTCATCATGATCGGCCGTATCGGATTTATCCCGCAGTTCAGCCGATGGCTAATCGGCATTCCCGTCGCTGAGGCTTTGGCGTACAGCCTCGCCGGCCTTGGCCTCGCCTATATCTGGTTCCAGATTCCGCGCGCCACCCTGACCCTGGAATCCGCCATCCGAAAATTCGACTGGGATCTCGACAGCGCCGCGCGCAGCCTGGGCGCTTCGAATTGGCAGGCACTCAGATATGTCCTGCTTCCGCTGCTGATTCCCGCGATCGTTTCGACGGTCGCGGTCACGTTCGCTGTATCGATGGGGTCGTTCGGCGTCGCTCTGCTGCTGCTGAAAAAGGCCAGCATCTTCCCGCTGGAAATCTACAACCAGGTTTACGCGAATCTGGCGTTCGAAATGGCCGCCGCGATGTCGGTGGTCTTGGGTCTGCTCACCGTCGGCATTAATTACGCCCTTAGGAAATACGCGGAACGGCACTACGCCTTCGCCGCGGTGTCGCACTGAACGAAGGATCGAAGAATGAACAATTCGACCGCAATCGCCGTCCACTCGATCGCATCACCGCGCCGCCGGGCTTTCGGCTGGTGGACCGCCTATTCCACCGCCATGAGCATGCTGCTCGTGTTCGTCGTCGTGACGCCGATCCTGATTTGCCTGTGGGGCTCGTTCACGACGCTCTCGTCCATGGGCGCGTCGAGCACTATGTCGGGCGCCGGCTGGGAATCGCAGAAATCGCTCGGCATCTACGCCAGCGGTGCGCGCGATACCACCGGCGCCTTTACCTTCCTCTGGTACCAATACGTGTTCGAGGTTTACGGTCATACCATCTTGCTGTCCATGAAACTGGCAGCAGCATCGATCGGCATTACGATCGTACTGGGCGTTTTCGGCGGTTACGGCCTCGTTCGCTACGATTTCCCGGGCAAGGGGTTGCTTGAGGAACTGATCTCGATCCCCTTGTCTTTACCCGGCATCTCGATCGCCGTCGCCCTGCTCGGCACCTACGGCATCATTCGCGATAGTTGGCTGATCATCCTTTTCGGGCATCTTCTCTACACGCTGCCCTTCATGCTCCAGTCGGTGACCAATGCGCTCAGGAGCTACAATTTCTTCGAACTCGAAAGAGCGGCGGCAAGCCTCGGCGCCTCCTGGTTTCAACGACAACGCTACATTCTTCTGCCTAATTTGAAGCACTCGATCATTATCGGTTCGCTCCTGGTTTTCACCATTTCATTGGGCGAATTCAACGCCAGTTTCCTGCTAACGACGCCGATCAATCTGACGCTCCCAGCATCCCTTTACGACACCTACACAAACGACAGCTTTCAGGTATCGAGCGCGGCGACGAGCGTCTTCATGCTGGTCGTCGTGCCGGTGCTGATGGGGATTCAATTCATCGGCGGCCGCGAAATGAAGGAAGTCGGCCAAGCGGCGTAAACGGGCGCCGCATATTCAAAGAAAATTGAAAGAGACGAGCGCACATGAGCTACGAAATCCGACTGCAAGATCTTAGCAAGGTATACAAGGACGGCACCGTCGCCTTGGGGGGCGTCAATCTCGTTTGTCCTCGCTCCAAAACCACGTCGCTGGTCGGCCCATCCGGTTCCGGCAAGTCCACCATCCTCAAGATCGTCGCCGGGCTTCTCGATTCGACCGGCGGGCACGTGATGTTCGACAACAAGGACATTACAAATTTGCCGCCGGAGAAACGGAATATCGGCATGGTTTTCCAATCCTATGCCTTGTTCCCCAACATGACGGTGCAGGAAAACGTGGAATTCGGCATGCTCGTTCGCGGCGCGCCCGCCGACGAACGTCGCAAGAAGGCGGCGGAAGTATTGGAAATCGTCCAGATATCCAACTTGGCCCATCGACGTATCCACCAGCTTTCGGGTGGACAACAACAGCGCGTGGCCCTGGCTCGCGCCGTTGTGTTCCAGCCCGACATTCTGCTGTTGGATGAGCCGCTGTCGGCGCTCGACGCCAAGATTCGAATCGAATTGCGAAACGAGCTTGCCCGATTGCTGCATCAGTTCGGCATCACCGCAGTATATGTTACCCACGATCAGCAGGAAGCGATGTCGTTGGGCGATCAGGTCGTCGTGCTGGACAAGGGAAACATCATGCAGGTCGGCACACCCTACGAGGTCTACACCCGCCCCGCAAACGACTTCGTCGCCAAGTTCATCGGTTCGACCAATCTGTTCGATGCCATCTTGAGTGGCGGCGGCGACAACATCGTGGTGCGGATGCGATTTGGCGAAATCGCCATTCCGAAGGCGCAATTTACCCAACGCTGGCCCGGCATGACGGTCGACAAGGTCCGATTCATGTGCCGGCCGGAGGACATTCGCCTGTCCGACGATGCCGAGGCGCATACCCGGATGTGCGTCACTGAACAGGTTTTCCTGGGCGATCGAATCAGGGTGACAGGCGAGACCGAGGCGGGGGATCGTGTCGTCGTCGAGGTCGGCAATGCGATACAGATCGCCGACGGCGACGTCATCCCGATCGCATTCGATTTGGACAAGTTTCACTTCGTACCCAGCGACTGAATGTGGCCAAATGGATGTCGAGGTTTCGGCAAGTCGTTGATGAGAAGAGTCGTTCGGCCGCGAATCGGTGCGACGTGCCGAACATGCGTCCCCCGTGCTTCATACGCATGCCCTCCCCTGCGAATTGCAGCAGCGCATCGCTTGACAGAAATCACTTTGTTCAGAAAATGAGCGTCAGCGTCGGTTTTGGCGTTTCCGCCGCACCGTCGCCGATCCACGACTCCTCCGTTAGAAACCGTTGCCCACTGGAGACGCCGCCATGACAGACAAACGGCCGACGAACTCCGCGTCCTGCCTGACCCGGCGCGATTTCCTGATCGTCGGCACCGCCGGCGTCGCTACCGCGGTCGCCGCGTCCGGCCTGGCGCATGCCGCCGACGCGAATCCGGGGGCGTCCGCCCCTGCCGCCAAAGCCTATCCCGTCATCGACGTCGCGCCCCTGGCGTCGATTGCCGCCGACGCGCAGATTTCGTTCGATTACCCGGACGCCGACTCGCCCGCCATGCTGGTGGCGTTGCCGGCGGCGGCCCCGGGCGGCATCGGTCCCGATAACCGGATCGTCGCCTATTCGATCCTCTGCACGCACAAGGGCTGCCCGGTCAATTACTTCCCCGAACGGAAGATGTTCGTTTGCCCCTGCCATTGGAGCAGCTTCGACCCGGCCAAGAACGGCCAGATGATCATTGGTCAGGGCAGCCAGCCGCTGCCGCAAATCATGCTTCGCGTGAAGGGCGGCATTGTCCAGGCCACCGGCGTCGACGGCCTGATCTACGGCCGGCATACCAATATTGTCTAAACCGATGACATCCGTGCCCCTGCCGCCGAAGGACGCGCAACGGTTTTCCACCGTCTGCCAGTTCTGCATCGTCGGCTGCGGCTACAAGGTGTTCAAGTGGCCGGTGGGCCGCGACGGCGGCCCGGCGCCGACCGCCAACGCCATGAGTGTCGATTTCCGAAAACCGCAAGGGACCGACGGCGAGTGGATCGCGCCTGCCATGCACACGATCGTGCATGAGAAGGACGGCAAGCGCTACAACGTCGCCATCGTCCCGGACAAGGCATGCTCGGTGAACGGCGGGCTGGCGTCCGTGCGCGGCGGCGGCCAAGCGATGACCCTTTATGCGCCGGACAAGCCGACCAAGGTTCGCCTGAAGAAACCTCTTGTCGCCGACGGCGCGGGCCACGCCGAAATGACTTGGGACGACGCCGCCGACCTGGGCGCCCGCGTGATCAAGGCGGTCATCGATCGCTGGGGACCCGACGCCGTCGGCATGAAATTCTTCGACCACGGCGGCGGCGGCGGCGGCTTCGAGAACAACTGGGCGGTCGGCCGTTTCTTTTTCTCCGGCATCGGCACACGCACCGCCTCCATCCACAATCGGCCAGCCTATAACAGCGAGGTCCACGCCGCCGGCGATGCCGGTGTCGCCGCCCTGACCAACGCCTATGTCGACGCGCAGCTAGCCGATACCATCCTGATCGTCGGCGCCAATCCTTACGAAACGCAGACCAATTATTTCCTGCATCACATGGTGCCGAACCTGAACGGCGAATCGCTGTCGCTGAAGCGCACGACATTCGGAACGGAAACGGTCGAGCGCGGCCGGATCATCGTCGTCGATCCGCGCCGCACCATGACCGTGGCCGCCGCCGAGGCGGCCGCCGGCAAGGAAAACGTGCTGCACCTGCAAATCGAACCGGGTAGCGACATCGCGCTCCTGAACGCCATCGCCCGGATCGTGTTGGACAAACGCTGGCACGACGTCGCCTTCATTCGTGAGCGTGCCGAATGGCAGACGTTTGAGGCCTATCAACGGTCCACGTTGGGAGTCGACCGCGAACGCGACGAGTTCGTGCGCGACGCCGCCGAGATCGCCGGCATCTCCGTCGAACACATATATAAAGCCGCGCAATGGATCGCCGAGCCGAAGGCCGGACGGCAGCGGCGCCGCACCCTGCTGCATTACGAAAAGGGCCTGATCTGGGGCCTGAAGAATTACGAGAACATCGCCGCCATCGTCGACCTGGCGCTGCTCACCGGCAACGTCGGCAAGCCCGGCACCGGCGTCAGCCGCCTGGGCGGCCATCAGGAAGGCTACGTACGCCCGCCCTACGGCGGCGGACGGCCGGCCCTGAATGTCGATGAGGCGGTGCGCCGCGGCGAAGCCAAGATTTACTGGATCGGCGGCTGCAATCCGGTCCTGACCACATTGCGCGCCGAAGCCATCGAGGCCGCCTTCAAGGAACGCGGCGAACCGGTGCGCAAGGCGCTGGCCTCGACCAAGGGCCGGCCCGTCGGCGAGCGCGTGACAGCGGTCGTCGAGGCCTTGAAAGCCGGCGGCATGTTCATCCTGGTGCAGGACATCTACATGACCGCCAGTGCCCGCCACGCTCACTTGGTACTGCCGGCGGCGCAATGGGGCGAGACCAATCTGACGTCGATCAACGGCGAACGGCGGCTTCGGCTCTACCCGCGATTCATGGACCCGCCGGGCGATGCGATCCCCGACTGGAAGATCATCGCGACCTTCGCCAAGCGCCTACGCCAGTTGTATCTGGACGACCGCAACCCGCTGATGGCCAATAAGTTCCTGGATTACGACTGGCGCAGCGACGAGGACGTGTTCATCCACGCGCGCTACAGCTTCAAGGGCGACGGCACCGATCCGATCGAAGGCTATGCCGGCATCACCTACGACCTGCTGAAACGCCTCGGCAACGACGGCATCCAGACGCCCGTGCGCCTGATCAACGGCGTGCCGGTCGGCACGCCCCGCGTACACGAGGACGGCCGCTTCGGCACGCCCAGCGGCAAGGCCCGTTTCATCCCGGCGCCGAAGCCGTGGCCCGGCTATGCGGCCAAGGTCGCGCACCAGAAGAAGACTTATCGCTTCTGGATCAACAACGGCCGTTCCAACCACATCTGGCAGACGATCTATCACCACGAACACGTGCGCTTCTACCAGGACCGGTTTCCGATGCCGTACCTGGAAATGCACGCCGACGACGCCCGCGAACTCGGCATTTCGTCGGGCGACCTGGTCTCGGTCTCGAACGACATGGGCGAGGTCAAGGCCATGGCCTATATCACCGACGCCGTGAAAAAAGGCCACACGTTCATGCTGTTCGGCCAGCCGCGCGGCGCGGTCGGCGACTTGGTCAGCGATCACGTCGATCCGGCGACGACGATTCCCTACTACAAGGGCACGTGGGCGGATGTCCGCCGGATCGGGCCGCAGCCAGAAATCGCCAAGTCCGTCAGCTTCCTGCCTCAGAACGTGGCCGGCTGATGCGCGCGCGATCGATCCTTTTCCATATCCTGGCGGCGATGCTGGCTTTTGGCGCCGTAGCGAGCGCCCATGCGGCACAGCCGACGGTCGAAACGCTACGAGCCAAGAAATTCGTCGCCGCCGATCTCAAGGGCGCCAACCTCGCCAAGGCCGATCTCGCGGGTGCCGACCTGCGCGGCGCCGATCTTTCCGGTGCCACGCTCGACGGCGCGCGCCTGACCGGCGCCAACCTGACCGGCGCCAATCTGGCGGGCGCCAGCCTGAAGACAGCGGATCTACGCGAGGCCTACTTGCGCGAGGCCTACGCTCGTGGCGCCGATTTCACGGATGCCGATCTCGGCGCCGCCGACCTGACGCGCGCCGACATAGGCGGCGCTAAATTCGTCCACGCCTCGTTGGCCCGCGCGCGCTTCGGCAATGCGCGGATGGACGGCGCCGATTTCAGCCAAGCGTTCCTGCCCGGCGCGCACCTGACCAAGGTGCGTGCGGAAAAGGCGATCTTCCGTGGTGCTCGGCTTTCCGCGGCGGACCTCGGCCAAGCCGTTCTTGCCGGCGCTGACTTCGAGGCAGCCGATCTCGGTGCCAAGGGCCAGGGGCATCCGGGACCGACGCCCGCCCTTCTGCGCGGCGCCGACCTGTCCGGCGCCGGCTTCAAGAACGCCAACCTGATCGGCGCCGACATGCGCGAGGCGATCCTGACCGGCGCGTCGTTCGCGGGCGCCAAGCTCGGCTCGGCCGACCTGACGTGGACCCGCGCCAAGGGCGCCAATTTCGCCGGTGCGGATCTGGGCTGGTCGCGTGCCTACGGCGCGGATATGCGCGACGCCCGGTTCACGGGCGCGAAGCTGTCGTTGGCACAATTTACGGGGGCCGACTTGACCGGCGCCGATTTCGACGGCGCGATCCTCGACCGGCTCGACCTAACCCAGGCCAATCTCGCGGGCGCGCGCGTCGGCAAGGCCAAAATACAAAACATTAACATCGGCGCCGCCAGGAATGTGCCCGAAGCGTTGAAGGGAACGAAGCAGCCGTGAACGATCAACTCTCCCATCCCGCCACCGTGAAGGCGCCCAGCACGCCCGCCCTCCCCAGCATCCAAAAAGCCATGGTCGGCGAATTCATCGGCACGTATCTGCTCGCCTTCTTCGGCATCGGCGCGGTCAATGCCGCGGTCGCCACCGGCGCCCAAATGGGGCTGTGGCAAGTCGCCGTCGTCTGGGCCGTGGGCGTCAGCCTGGGCATCTACGCCGCCGCCGCCCTGTCGGGCGCGCACATCAATCCGGCGATCACGGTCGTCGCCGCCCTTTACGACAAGTTCCCGCTGCGTCGCGTCGTTCCTTACTGGATCGCCCAGGTGGCCGGCGCCGCCTGCGCGTCGCTGACGCTCTACGCCATGTTCGCGGAAGCCATCCTCGAGCTGGAACGCCGGCGCGGCCTTTTGCGCGGCGGTCCGGGCAGCGAATTGAGCGCCATGGTGTTCGGCGAATATTTCCCCAACCCGGCGATCTTCGGCACCGCCGAGGACGCCTGGCGCATCGTCAGCCTACCGTCGGCGTTTATCGCCGAAATGATCGGCACCGCGATGCTGGCGTTCCTGGTCGCGGCGGTCACCCATGGCCGCAATGCCGAGCGGCCACCGGCCGCCGTCGTCGCCGTGATCATCGGCCTCGGCGTCGCCGCGATCATCTCCGTGATCGCGCCACTAACCCAAGCCGGATTGAACCCGGCCCGCGATTTCGGGCCCCGATTGGTTTCTTATTTCCTTGGTTGGGGCGAGATCGCTATTCCCGGTCCGCGCGGCGGATGGTTCACCGTCTACATCCTGGCGCCGGTCGTCGGCGCCGTGATCGGCGGCGGCATCTATCGCCTCGTCGCCGCGCGTTTCCTGAAATAGCGGGCCGCACTGCCATGCGCGCGATGCCGCCCCTCATGCCCACGACGCAAGGCGACATGCGTAGCGGCATAATTCGACCTTTTTAGGCGGTTCGCCGAGCGGCCGCCTTTCCATCGGGCTCGGCCGTGCGTTGCTGGCGTTGCAATGGAAGGATATCCTTCGCGGGCTTGGCACGAGGAAGAAGCGAACAGCCGGACGTGCGGCAGGCGCCACCCCCCGAAGATTGGCGTCGAACAAGGGAGGAGGAGACATGACGGCCTTTGGCAAGAACCTCGGCCAGGAACTGGCGCGCATCAAGGGCGCCAAACTCATCAAGAGCTTCTGTTACACCTGCCCGTGGCAATGCCCCACCGAGGTGTTGGTTCGCGACGGCAAGATCGTCTACCAGAAGGGCAACCCGGAATCGCCGAACAACATCGGCTCGCGCTGTGCCAAGGGCATGGCGAGTTGGTACGTCACCCAAGACCCCGACCGCCTGAAGTACCCGATGCTGCGCACCAGCCCCAAGGGCCAGGCGCCGCAGTTCAAACGCATCTCCTGGGACGAGGCGTTCGATTTCATCGCCGGAAAACTCAAGACCATCGCCGAGAAGTGGGGGCCGGAATCGGTGGCGCTGACCTGCCACCACGATCCCAACACCGTATTTTACCGGCATCTGCTGGGCGACCTCTACGGCAGCCCCAACGCCGGCTACGCCCACACGTCGGGCTGCGAGCAGGACCGCCGCTCCGCGTGTCTGACCCTGTTCGGCCACGTCTTTCCCATGCACGACTTCGCCAACTCGCGCTACGTCATACTGTGGGGCATGAACATGCTGGGCGCGAACCAAGGCCTGTGGGAAAGCCGCGCGTTGATCGAGGCCAAGGCCAAGGGCTGCAAGCTGGTCGTGATCGATCCGAATTTCACCGAGACGGCGCAGAAGGCCGACGAGTGGATCCCGATCCGCCCCGGCACCGACGGCGCGATGGCACTCGCCATGTGCAAGGTCATCATCGACGACAAGCTGTACGACGAGGAATTCGTCAACAAGTACTGCAACGGCTTTAATGGGTTCCGCGACCATCTTCACGAAAAGGGCTACACCCCCGAATGGGCGGCGGAAATCACCGGCATCGATGCCGAGCGCATCCGGCGCCTGGCGCGCGAATTCGCCACCACCAAGCCCGCCATGTCGGCGATCTTCAAGGGCTCGGGCTACTACACCAACGGTACCGACGCGGGCCGCGCCTGCTATATCCTCGACGCCATCACCGGCCAGGTCGACAAACCCGGCAACCTGCACCTGAAGGATTGGGCGCCGCTGGCCGCGCCGGTGAACATCCCCGACAGTGCCAAGCGCAAGCCCGGCAAGCCGCCGCTGCACGTCGCCATGGGCTATCCGCTGGCGCCGGACCTACCGAACTCGCGCCTGCCGGAAGCCGTCATCAACAGCGATCCCTACCCGGTCAAGGGCCTGTTCGTGCATTCGACCAACCCGGTCATGAGCGATCCTAATCGTGACCGGGTGATCGAGATGTTCAAGCACCTGGAACTGGCGGTCGCGTGCGAGCTGTACATGAGCGAGACCGCACTCGAGTGCGACATCGTGCTGCCCGAGACGTCTTTCCACGAGCAGGCCGAGGTCCGCAACGGCATGTGGCTGGGGCCCGAGGTCATTCTCTGCCAGCCCGTGGTCGAACCCGTGGGCGAATCCAAACCCGCCTACATGATCGCCAAAGGCATCGCCGACCGCATGGGATGGGGCCAGCATTTCCCCTATACGACCTGGGAGGACTGGGCCGAGCTGACGTTGAAGGACATTCCCATCACGCTCGATCAGTTGAAGGAAAAGGGCTTCTGGGCCGACGCCATCAAGTACGACCGCGTGCCGCAGGGTCTGGCAACGCCGTCGGGCAAGGTCGAGATTCATTCCCAAGCCTACGTCGACCAGGGCCACAGCGGCTATCCGATCTACACCGAGCGCAGCGTGCTGCCCGACGCGGACTACCCGCTGCAACTGACCCAT
>CAZDFF010000008.1:14836-26853 GCA_964504425.1 uncultured Hyphomicrobiales bacterium | reverse complement strand
CCCACCCATTCGCCCTTGCTGTCGACCCGCGAAAAGGTCGGGATCGACCCGCCGAAATTCCACGACGCCCCGGGTGATGCTTCCCCGTTCCGACCGTAGCAAGTTGGAAATAGCCTTCAGCGTCGTCGACTTTCCCGCCCCATTGCCGCCCAATAGTGCCACCGCCGAGCCCGCAGGCACCGCGAGGGTCACCCCCCGCAGCGCCTGCATCGCCCGATTATAAACGACTTCGACCCCGCTCAGCTTGAGCAAGGTTTCGGCGGAAGTCATTTCGGTTTGCTCTTCGTCTGTTCGCGGAACGCCTTGGCCGACTCGACGATTTTCGCTTGGACGATGTCCTCGTACGGGGTGATCCATCCCGAGATCGTCTTCCAGGTCGCGCCATCCCATGTCTGGAACAACTGCGCGTCCATGCCGCCGTGGTTCTTCGCCGAGAATATCAGGTTCGGCATGAGTCCCGGCGCGCCGAGTTCCTTGAGGCGCGCGTCGTCCAGCTTGATCATGCGGTAGCCGTCGCGGACCTTCTTGCCGTCCAGCGGCGCGCCGTGGGCCTTGATTCCGTTGCGCATGGCTTCGACGATCACGATGCCGGTGATGATGCCCCGATTGTAGGCGACGGTGCCCACTCGGTTCGGATCGGCGTTGCCCTTGCCGGACTTGTAGAGCGTGTTCAGGATTTCCTGAATCACCGGGAAGTCGCGGCCGACGCCATGGTAGTTCGCGGTCACGGTGCCCTTCGCCAACGCGCCGGCGGGACCGACGTCGTCCTCGGTGCCGCACCACAGCGATCCGATGTATTTCTTGATCGGGTAGCCGACCTTGGAAATTTCGGTGTACGGCACGTTGCACGACTGGCCGTAGAGCCACCCGATCGTATAATCGGCGCGATAGCGGCGGGCGATATCGACCCAAGCCGCGCTTTGTTCCAGCGCCGGCCAGGACAGCGCCCACGACTTCCATTCGAAGCCGTACTTCTTGGCCAGGATGTCGAACATCGGGAACGGCTGGCGCCCGTAGTCGTTGTCGAGATGGATGTAGGCGATCTTCTTGCCCTTCAGCTTCTCCGGGCCGCCTTCCAACTGCGCAATGTACTTGATGGTCGAGGTCGCCTGGGCCCAGAAATTGGCCACGACCGGCGCGAGGTAGGGGAAGGTCTCCCCGTCCGTGGAATCGGACCGGCCGCCGGCGAGATTGATGGCCAGCACCTCGTCCTTGGTGACCCGGTCGGCCAGCGCGAAAATCGCCGGCGTGCTGTTGGGATAGACGACCTTCCACTTGCCGCGATGGCGTTCGTAGCACTCGAGCGCCCGCGGCACCTTGTATTCGAATTCGCATTCCTCCCAGACGATCTTGTGGCCTTCGACGCCGCCCTTCGAATTGACCAGGGCGTAGTAATCCTGCTGCCCCGCGGTCACGCCGGTCGCCGCCGTCGCGAACGGACCGGTTCGCGTCACCATCATCGGGTGGATGATTTCGCCTTTGTACTGTTGCGCGGCCGCTGCGGTCGCCCAAAACGCGCCCGCCGCCATGACTCCCGTCAACGCCAATCCGCTCAGCCTATCGAATGCTTTTCGCGTTCGTCCCTGTAACATTTTCATTCTCCGTCATCCTGGTTGCATTGCATGTCCGGCGGGCCCGCCCCGCCGGGACGTCACTTCGGGTCTTCGAATCGGACCCTTGTCTTGCCGGTTAAAAATTTTGCGTCGATCCAGTCGGTCAGGCGGCGCCAAAGCCTTGCCAGCCCATGGGGTTCCTTGATCAGGAAGAAGAGAATCAACGCGCCGAATACGATGTGTTCGGCATTGGCCAAAATGTCCACGGACGCAACCGATCGTCCAATCAGCGCCGCGACCTGGTGCATCCCCAGCCCGATCAGGATCGGCAGTAGCACGATAAACGCCGCGCCGAGGAATGAGCCCAGCACGCTGCCGAGCCCGCCGACGATGATCATGCCGAGGATCTTGATCGAAACGTCGAGTTCGTATTCTTGAACGCTGGCCGCGCCGGTCCATCCGAACACCACCAGTCCGCCGGCGACACCGGCGTAAAACGATGACACCAGGAAGGCCAGCAGCTTGTAGCGCAGCATCGACACGCCCATCACGGCGGCGGCGGTCTCGTGATCGCGCAGCGCCATCCAGGCGCGGCCGATATGGCTGCCGATCAAGTTGCGTCCGAGCGCGGTCATCGCCGCCACGACGACCAGCACAAGGTAATAGTGGTCGGCGGTGGTCGTGGCGGTCCACCCACCGATGCGTACCGGCGGCGTGTTAATGGTTGCGAAGGAGCCGGAACCGGTCCAAGGCACGCGCTGCAGTATCCAGATGATGATGAACTGAGCCGCGAGCGTCGCCACCATTAGATAGAGACCCTTGATCCGCAGCGACGGCGTGCCGAAAACCACGCCGATCGATGCCGCCAGGCATCCGGCCAAAAATAGCGCCAGCGGGATGGGGACGCCGAACTTGCCGTAGGCGATGACGGCGGTGAAAGCGCCGATCGCCATGAAGGCCGCCTGGCCCATCGAAATCAGGCCCGCGTACCCGGTCACCATGTTCAGACCCAGCGCGGAGAGCCCGAATATCAGGGTCGGGATGAAGATCGCCCTGAGCCAGTATTCGGAAACGATGTAGGGCGCGGCCAACGCCACGAGCAGCAGCAAGGCAAACGCGATCCGGTTCGACCCCGGCGAAAATAGGTCGATGCCTTTGGGACGGGCCGCAGCCCCAGCCGTCGAATCGGTCGCCATGCCCTTATATTCTCTGAATCGCGGTTTGGCCGAATAGGCCGGACGGACGGAACATCAGGAACAGCAGCGCGACCGCGTAAGCCATGACGTCCTGCACGCCGCCGCCGATGTAGGTGCCGATGAACCCCTCGCCGAGCGCTTCGGCCGCGCCGACGATCATCCCCGCGACGATGACGCCGGCGACACTGTCGATGCCGCCGATGATGAGAACCGGGATCGCCTTCAACGCGATCAGCGACATGCCGAAGTGCACCCCGATCCGGCTGCCCCAGAGGACGCCGGATGCGATCGCCACGATTCCCGCCAACGCCCAAGCCACGGCCCAAACGCGGCGCAACCGGATGCCGACCACCCCCGCTGCTGCCGCATCGTCGGCGATGGCCCTGAGGCCGAGGCCGATCTTGGTGCGCTGAAAGAACAGCACGATGCCCGCCACCAGCAACGCGGCGACCGCGGCGGCGAAAAGATCGGGTTTCGATACGAAGACCTCGCCGATCTTGAGGGGGGTCGTCGGAATGGCGAGTTTGAGGCCCTGCGGCTTGGTCCCCCAGACGATTTGCGCCGCGCCCTCCAGGATCGAAGCAAATCCCACGGTGCCCATGAAGATCGTCAACTGGGAGCTTCCCATCAGCGGCCGGAACACGATGCGCTCGGCGCCGACCGCGACCAGGCACATGATCAGCGCGGTGATCGCCAGGCTCATCGCCAATCCCACGTGCGGCAGCAGGCCGACGACCGTGAGGGCTGCGAACAAGGTCATGGCGCCCTGGGCGAAATTGAAGACGGACGACGCCTTGAAGATCAGGACGAACCCCAGGGCGACCATCGAGTACATGAGCCCGATCAGCAATCCGGTGATCAACAGCTCGACCGCGAAAATCAGATCGCCCATGTTTTTGTTCCCGTTTCGATTTTCATCGTTTCGTTCAATCCTCGCCCAAATAGGCACGGATCACGTGTTCGTCGCGGCCGATTTCGGCCGGGGTTCCTTCGGCGATCTTTTGTCCGTGATCTAGCACCACGATTCGGTCGGACATGTTCATGACGACGCCCATGTCGTGTTCGATCAGGATGACCGTGATTCCGGTGGCGCGGCTGAGTTCGATCACCAGCCGCATCAGATCGCCCTTTTCGGCCTGCGTCATGCCGGCCATCGGTTCGTCGAGGAGCAGCAGTTTCGGTTCCACCGCCATGGCGCGGCCGAGTTCGACGCGTTTCTGGAGACCGTAGGGTAGGGTTGTCGTCTGGGTGTCGCGAAGGCGGCCGAGCCCCAGGAAATCGAGAATGCCCGCGACGCGCTCGCGGTGCCGGATCTCCTCCGCGCGCGAACGCCCGAAATGGACGGCGCATTCCAGTACGCCGGCCTTCATCATGGCGTGGCGCCCGACCAGGATGTTTTCCTCGACCGTCATGCCGCTGAAAAGAGCGAGGTTCTGGAAGGTGCGCGCGATGCCGATGCCAGCCAGCGTTTGCGGCTTGCAGTTCGTTCGGTCCACGCCGTCGAACTCGATCCGCCCTCGACCGATGGGGTAAACGCCGCTGATGGCGTTCAGCATGGTCGTCTTGCCGGCGCCGTTCGGCCCGATGATCGCGAAAATCGTTCCGCGCTCGACGTCGAAGCCGACGCCCTCCAGGGCCCGAATGCCGCCGAAGGCGATGCTGACGTCATCGACGCGGAGAATGGGGTCGGTGGCGGCCGCCGTAAAAGCACCCTGATCCGTCGCGCCGCCGGCGGAGGATATGTTTTGCGAGGGAGTGGATGCGAGCGGCATAGCGATCGAGCCCGTGCAATTATCTAGACGGCGTTGCGCATTCGGACTCTCTGAATTCCCCCGCGACGTTGCGGGCGGTCGTGTAAACGCTGCATCCCGCCCCACTCCACCGCGGCATGCAACCTTTCGAACCTTCGGTCTTTACGGCGCCGACGTTCCGTATCCGTGTCCCGCGGCGGCACGCATTCTTACTGCGCCGCCGCCATGGATTTCCGTTTCGTCGCCAATCCCTTTCGAATCGCCTCGACAGCGAAATCGGTGGACACCACCGGCGCGTAGCAGTTGCTGATCTGCTCCAAGGTCTGTTCGTGCAGCGGGCGCGTCGTGCCGCACGCGTCGCCGATGACGATGGGCATGAAGCCCAGTTCGCGCGCGGTGCGCGTCGCCATCTCGACGCACCAGTCGGTGTGATAGCCCGAGATGACCAGGGTCCGTGCGTTCCATTGCGTCAGCCACCGCTGAATGGGGGTGCCGGTGAAGATGCTCCACCCCGGATAGATCAGCGTGATGTCGTCGGGTTGCATGATCGCCTTGACTTCGTCGACGAGGTCCGCCTCCCACGCCTTGCGCTTGTTGTCGCCCTTGTAGTCCTTGTTCCAGAACCGGTACTGGACTTCGTCCATGACGTTGCAGGCGTCGCGTTCGCCGATGAAGCGATCGTAGCGCAGCCACATGAACGGCATTTTCACCTTGCGGCATTCGGCCGCGAGCCGAAGGGTGTTGTAGAGGCTGCCGCCTTGTTCCCCGGCGCCGCGCCAGATGCCCTCGTGCGTCAGTACGCCGTCCTCGCGGAGGATGCTGTTCTGGGAATCCATGTTGATGAATGCCGCCGGCCCGGTCAGCAACGCGGCGAAGTCCAGGTCGCGCCATTGTTCGTGCAATTTCGGAACCATTTCTCCCCCTTCGATCGTGACTTGGCTCCAACGCATCGTGCGCCGTTCCGCCAGCCATCGTCGGCATGGCCAAGCCAGCGCGTCCGGGTAGCCGATCACAACACTCTGAGTAACTGTGTATGCAGATAAACCCATTTGTCCAATGCAAAATTTCTCACCAAACGATGCTTTTTAGTTATAGATAGACGATGGAACTTCGTAGATTGCGTTACTTCGCGACGGTCGCCGATCTGCTCAATTTTTCACGAGCGGCGGAACGGCTCCGCATCAGTCAGTCGGCTCTGTCGCGACAAATTCAAATTCTCGAACGGGAACTCAAAGTGCAATTGTTCGACCGGATCGGTCGCGGTATTGCGTTAACGCCCGCCGGCGAGGATTTGCTGGCCCGATGCCACGCCATTCTTCAGGACGTTTCGGCGATCCAATCTCGCGCCGGCGAGCTCGCCGGCGGCACGAAGGGCGTGTTGCGGATCGGGGCGACGCCGCAAACGTTCGAGAGCCTGGTTTCTCGCGTTCTCGTCGAGTATCGCAAGATCGTTCCGCACGTCGACGTGTCATTGGTCGAAGACGGGTCCGGTACGCTCATGAAGCATGTCGAGCGCGGCCTCATCCATCTCGCGATTTCGGCCTATTCGAACGGCGGAGATCTCGAGGGCAAGGCGCTGTTTCCGCTGATAACTCTTGCGGTCGTTCCGAAAGACCATCGCCTTAGCAAGCGCAAGGCGATCGACGTCACCGATCTTGTCAACGAGACGGTCTTGCTGCTGAAACCGGGATTCATGACCCGGCAGTTGTTCGACGGGGCTTGCCAGGTCGCGCACTTCAAGCCGCACGCGATGATCGAAAGCAACAGTCCTCAGTGTTTGCTGGCGCTGGCGGCCGCGGGCCACGGGATCGCGATTATCCCATCGACGGTAAAATTTTCCGGCAGGACCCCGCACATCGTCCCGCTTCACCAGGAGGGCCGGCAACTCGGACTCTGGATTTCGGTGGTATGGGATCCGCGCCGCTACCTGCCGCCCACCGCGCGGACCTTTGTCGATGTAATCCATCGGTTCACGCGAAAGGATTACCCGGGCAAGGCATTTCGTTTCAAAAGCCTGGTCGACAGTTCGACGGCACCCGATGACGCGTTCGCCGGCGGCTGAGCCGACGTCGCGCGCTTCTTGACGATTGTCGGGATTCGGACGTTTATTAGCGCGCGTTCGATTCGACGCATCCTAAAAACGATTCAGACAGGCACCGTCCGATGAAAATCGTCAAAGCAGAAACCATTCTCGTTTCAATGCCGTTCGAGGCCGGGGGGATTCCGCCTTGGAGCTTCGGCGGCAACCCGAAGTGCGCGTTCGATACGCTTTTCGTCCGGCTCGAGACCGATACGGGCATCGTCGGGTGGGGCGAGGCGTTTTCGCGCAACGAGGACAGATCGCTGAAGGCGATGATCGACACGCGGGTTTTGCCGCTCGTCGTCGGCCGCGATTCGTCGCAGATCGCGCGCATCAAATTCGACTTGGAATTCAATTTGCAGAATTTCGGCCGAGTCGGGCCGATCGTCTACGGCGTCGCGGCGGTCGATATCGCGCTTTGGGACATCGCCGGCAAGGCCGCCGGCGTTCCGCTGGTCAATCTGCTGGGCGGGGCCTTCACCGACCGGGTCGAGGTCTATGCGAGCCTCATGCGCTACGGCAACGTCAAGGACGTCACCCGCATCGTCCGGCAGTCGGTGGAACGCGGATACCGCTACATCAAGCTGCACGAGATCACGATGCCGGAAATCCGCGCCGCCGTCGAAGCGGCGGGCACGGACGCCAAGGTGATGCTGGACACGAACTGTCCGTGGTCGGTCGCCGAGGCGCTTCGATACGACGCGGAACTGGCGCCGCTCGGCCTCTATTGGCTCGAAGAGCCGGTCTGGCCGCCGGAGAACTACCGGGGCTTGGCGCGCGTTCGGGCAACCGGCCGCCATCTGATCGCATCCGGCGAAAATCTCGGCAGCATGATGGATTTCATGGCGGCGATCGACGCCGGCGCGATCGACATCGCGCAGCCCGACGTCGCCAAGACCGGCGGCGTCACCGAACTGATGAAGATCGCCGCCCTGTGCGAGGCCCATGCCGTCGAATTCGTGCCGCATTGCGCGCTGTTCGGGCCCGGCTACGTCGCGACGATGCACCTGAACGCCGCGCAGCGAACCACGCCTCTTCTGGAGCGGCTTTATTGCGATTTCGAGGCGGAGCTTTACGGCGGCGCGACCGTGCCGAAGGACGGGTTCTGCATGGTGCCGACGGCACCGGGCCTCGGCCTCGAGCCGGACCCGAACGTCGTCGAGCGCTATCGCGTCGCCTGACGGCCGGCGCGCTATTTTTTCGGCACTTTGGCGAACGGGCTGATCCGCGCCGCCATGCGGGCGATCACGCGGGTCAGCGGCGATTCGGTATCGCGCTGCGTGAAGGCGAAAAATTCGACCGGCGGAATGGCGGGTGTCGCATCGAGGAGCACGAGGGTGCCGTCCTCGAGTTCGCGCCGCGCGAAATGCGGCGGCACCAGCCCGATCCCCAGGGCGCCCGCGGTCAGCGCCACGATCACCGAAATGCTGTTGCAGAACACCAGCTGCCGGCACACGGCGCCGGCATTCTTGAACCACTGTTGGATCACGCGGTGGTGATAGGACTGTTGGGACAGCGAGATGATGGGCCATCGCTGGAGGTCCTGGGGCGTCAGCGTCCGGGGCGGAAATTCCAGCCGATTGCTCGCCATCCACAGGAATTCGGCCTCGCCGAGCGAAATCGATTCGAATTCGGAGGCCCAGATGTCGCCCGGCACCATGACGACGTCGAGATCGCCGCGGCGCAATTTGTCGACCAGTTCGACGGCCATGCCGACTTCGAGGTCTAGCGTCGCGTTGGGATGGCGCTTGCAGATGGCCTGAACCAGGTCGGTCAGCCAGGTGATGGCGATCAGGTCGGCGACGCCGACGCGGACGATGCCGGCGAGCGATTTGGGGTCGCCGATGGACGCCTGAATGTTGTCGACGAGCCCGATCAGTTCCTCGGCCTTGCCGATAAGCTCCTTCCCTTTCGGGGTCAGTGTCGCCGTGCGGTGGCGGCGGTCGAACAGTTTCACGCCCAGCGTCTGTTCCAGCTCCTGAATTCTGACGGATACCGCCGATTGCGTCGTTTGAAGACGTTCGGCCGTCGCGGCGAAACTGCCGAGACGGACGATCCAAAGGAATGTTTCGAGTTGCTTGAAGTTCATTCGCGGCGCCCGCTCATTAAGCGCCTAGGATACCCGAACGGCGGCTGCGCGGGGATCGGATTTCGCGGAGCCCCGGGATTAGCGGCCATCTACGCCGGCCGGATCAAGCCTCGCCCAGGTAAGCCTTGCGAATGAGTTCACTGTCGAGGAGGTTTTTCGCGGTATCGCTGACGACGATTTTGCCGTTCTGCAAGACGTAGCCGCGGTCGGCGACCGACAGGGCCATGGTCGCGTTCTGCTCGACGATGAACATGGCGGTGTTGCGTTTCTTGATCTCGGCGATGACGTCGTAGACCTTTTCGACCAAGGCGGGCGCCAATCCCATCGAGGGTTCGTCCATCAGGATCATCTTGGGCCGCGCCATCAAGGCGCGGGCGACCGCGACCATCTGCTGTTCGCCGCCCGACAGGGTGCCGGCGCTCTGCTTCAGCCGTTCGCGGACGCGGGGGAAGATGTCGAGAACCTCTTCCATCGTCGATTCGATGTCCTTGGCGTTGCCGCGCCGGCGCGCGTACGCGCCAAGCTGCAGATTCTCGCGGACGCTCATCGACGCGAAAAGCCGACGGGCCTCGGGGACGGGCGCGATCCCCTTGGCGATGATGTCGCCCGATTTCATGCCGTCGATCCGTTCACCCGCGAAGGAAATCGCGCCGGCGGTCGGCCGAATCAGGCCGAGAATGGTTCTCATCGTCGTCGTTTTGCCGGATGCGTTGCCGCCAAGGAGCGAAACCACTTCGCCGGGACGAACGTGCAGGCTGATTTCCTTGAGAATCTTGATGGGGCCGTAATGGGTGACGACGCCTTCAAGATTTAGCAGCGCCGCGGCGGTCCCGTCGCTATCGGCGGTGCGTTCGAGAACGGCTGCTTCGTTCATCGGTTCCTCGATCGTCGTTGCCGCCGCTCACGATCATGCGGCGCGACGCGAACCGTCTCGGGCGCGCGCCGTCAATCTCATCAAAGCCGATACGTTTTCACGCGGCAAGCGGCTTCGGAACAAATCGATTCCCGCGATTGAAAAAAGTGAAAAAATTTTATGAATCAACGTTCTGTTGCGCGGGCTCTTCGATGCGCGCATGATTTCGGCGTGCAAGACGCGACACCAAGAGAAAGAATTCTCGTTCGGCATTCTCGGCAAAGACCGACCGGCATCGATCGGCGCGACGAAGTTTCCGATGCCGGCAACGAACCGACGAGCGAACGATGCGCGTGGGGAAACGTCATCGGCGGCATTGAAAACAGGGAGTATCAAACCATGAAACGAACGGTCTTATTGGCAGTCTGCGCCGTCTTTGCGCTCGCCGGCATGTCGAGCGTCGCCAAGGCGGATACCTACAAGCTTTTCGTCAATCTTCCGCTCTCCGGTCCGTGGTCGAACTTCGGCGAAGGCATGCACAACGCCTTCAAGCTCGCGGTCGACCAAGGCAACGCGTCGGGCGTGCTCGGCAAACATAAATTGGAAATCGTACGCGGCGACAACGCGGGCGACACGGCGCAGGGCGTCAGCCTCGCGACGAAAGCGGGCGCGGATCCGAAAGTCATCGGAGTCTTCTGCTGCTGGGCGAGCGGCATCGGGCTCGCGACGCACAGCGTCTACAACCGTTACGGCGTTCCGGTCATTCTCGGCGGCTCGAACGATCACCGCACGTCCCGCCCGTTCCACAAGAGCAAGGTCGTGTTCCGGAATTCGCCCTACGATCTGATCAACATGAAGATGCTGGCGAATTACGCGACCGACATCGGCGGCTTCAAGCGCGTGTATCTGATCGACGACAACACGGCGTTCGCGGTGACGCAGGCCAACGAGTTCACCAAATTCGTCGAGAAAAGCCATGGCAAGAATTTGATCGTCGGGCGCGAAAGCGTCGTGGCCGGCGAAAAGGACTTCACGCCGTTGCTGACGAAGCTAAAGCCGCTCAATCCCGATGCGATTTTCTACAGCGGCCGGATCATCGAGGCGAGCCTGATTCGCCAGCAGATGACCAAGCTCGGCATGAACATTCCGATCATGAGCTCCGGCGGTGTGTTTTCGCAGCGCTACATCGACATCACGGGGGCGCCTGCGGAGGGATCGCTGGCGAGCTTCTGGGGGCTGCCGATGGAGTACTATCCCGAGGGGCGTGGCGCGCAGTTCGAGAAGGATTACGCCGCCGCCAAATTCAACAACCACTACGAGTCGTTCGGGCCGATGGCGTACGCGGCCGGGCAGGTCTACGTCCAGGCGGTCGCGAGCGCGGCCAAGAAAGGCAAGGTCACGCGCGAAGCCGTGCTGAAGGAACTCGAAGGCGGGAAGTTCAAGACCCTGATCGGCGATTTCGCCTTCGACGAGAACGGCATGCTCGACATCCTGCATATCGCGATCTATCGGGTCGAGAACGGCAAGTGGCAGATGAAGTACCGCACGGATCGCAAGGCAACCAAGCTCGAGCCCGTGAAATAACCATCCAAGAATGGCGGCTCCGCCCTGCGATCGTGCCGGGCGGGGCCGCTCGTTTCGATAGTGTACGTCGGCTGGCGTATCGAAGACGATCCGGAGTAACGCACCGTGGAAATCTGGACGCAACAACTCGTCAATGCCGTCACGATCGGCGGCATGTACACCCTGGTCGCGGTCGGCTTTACGCTTTTCTTCGGCGTTTTGCGGGTTATCAATTTCGCGCACGGGGAAGTGTTCATGTTCGGCAGCTTCGCCGGACTCGCGGTGTCGACGCTTCTTCTTTCCGCCGGCATCAAAAGCAATCTCGTGATTCTCACCGCCATGTTCGTGGTGGCGCTGACGCTTTCAGCCGCCTTGGGCGCCGGGTTGGAGCGATTCGGCTTCAAGCCGCTTCGCGGCATGCCACCGCTGCTCCTGCTCGTTACATCCCTTGCGATCGGGATCATCATTCGGGAAGGCGTCAAGGAGTTCTATCCCCAAGGCGCCAATCCGCAGCGATACTTTTCGCCTTACGCCAACGAAACGATTCGCATTGGTGGCGTCGCGTTCGATGTCATGCAGATCGCGTTGATCGCGATTTCATTGATCGCGGTGTTCGGCGTTCACTTGTTCGTCACGCGCACCTGGGCCGGGCGGGCGATGCGGGCGGTCTCCGAGGATCAGGACGCCGCCCGCATGATGGGCATCGAGGTCGACACGGTCATTCGCGATGCGTTTCTCGTCGGGTCCGCGCTCGGCGCCATGGCGGGTGTGATGGACGGACTTCATTACCATTCGATCCGCTTCGACATGGGGTGGGTGATGGGGATCAAGGGCTTCACCGCGGCGGTCATCGGCGGGCTCGGCAACGTCTATGGCGCGATGTTCGGCGGGTATGTCCTGGGCTTGTTCGAGGTCCTGGTCGTGGGGTGGAT